>CAYMKA010000136.1:0-4753 GCA_964390935.1 uncultured bacterium | reverse complement strand
TTTCTAAAGAGACTCCGGTTCTGACCAAAGGTTTAAAAGACTACGGAATAGTCCCGGCTACTTTTGCTAAAAATATCTTAAAAAACTTTTCGGCTGAATATGAATCGATTCAAATGTCTCGCACAAAAGTTCGAGGCGTTAGTTAAAAACTGTTGATCGGATGACCAGTCGGGGGCGTGGTATTTAATTCCACAGCGAGTTGTCTTCCGGCACAGCCGTTTAAAAATCCATGACTCAAAACAACTAGGGCCAAAATCACTAAAACGCTTTTCATAATTGATATCGCCTATTTTTTTTAAAGATTTCAATTTTCAATGTATTAAATCCGTATTAAATTTTTTAGGGTGGGCATACTCTGTTCATGCCTGTTGAAAAAACACATTCGTTTGGCGATAGCGATCTTGAAAAAAAGATGCCCAATATGGGCGCTAACCCTCTAAAAGAGCTCGTGAAAAGCGACTTTTTTCAGAGTCTGAACAAGGTCGAAAAGGTCCAGGCTCTGGAGGATTGCCGCACCGAATATCCCAATTTATCGGGTCAAATCGATAAGGTCATTAATGCGATTGATCGAAACCAGCCTGTAGACCCTCTGCTTAATAACAAGCAGGCGTCTAGTACTTAGAGCTTTTTGCTCAAAATTAACCAATAAAACACATTTTTTGAATGTATTTCCTGGCAATGCCTTTGCATTTTAAGAGACATCTTAATCAAAGGAGCCAGGGTCATGAAAAACAAAATTAACTTACTAAAAGGTGCTAAAGCTAGAGTCGTAACCCGCAAATTAAAGGCTAATAAACTTTCTAAAAAAGAACAAAACAAAATTGTTGAAGATCATATTGCATTAGCCGGATTCATCGCTAAAAAATACTTAGGCAGCCGTGAACCTTATGAAGATTTGGTTCAAATCGGTGTTGAAGGTTTAATTAAAGCAGCCGGTCGTTTTAACAAAGGTTTTGGCGTGAAGTTCTCAACTTACGCTGGCCCAACAATTGAAGGCGAAATCAGACATTACCTCCGTGACAAAGTTTCTGGCGTTAAAGTTTCTCGCAAACTTTTAGAGCTGAACGGCAAAATCAGAAAATATGTTAATCAATTTGAACAAACCAATGGCTACACTCCTCAAACAAAGCAAATTGCCAAGGCTTTCAAAATGAACGAAACCAAATTAGTGAAGGCGATTAAAGGCGCTGAATCTCACCGAACCCTTTCAATGGATATGCCTATTTCTCAATTTCAAGGCGGTTCGATGGAAGTGACCACGATGGAAGACTTTTTAGGCACAGAGTCTTTTGAAGAAAATGTTATTGATAAAGAAGGCATCCGCCGCGCGATGGGTACTTTAAGCCACCGCGAAAAAGAAGTGATTCACTTACACTTTTTCATGGATGAAGTTCAAGAAAACATCGCTAAACGTTTTAACTTAACTCAAGCTCAAATTTCTCGCATCATCAGTGGTGCCTTGGGCAAAATGGAAAAGGTTTTGAAATAAATAAAAAGTTCCTGAACGAAAGCAGGAACTACAGCAAGCTTGCCGAAGGCAAGAAAGAGAAGATAGACCCTCGTCAAAGGTCCCCCCGATGACGAGGGTTTGTTTTTTAGTAATCCAAAATCGGACTCAGCCACTTCTTCATTAAATCAACATTCATATTTTTACGTTTTGCGTAATCAATTAATTGATCTTCCCCAATTTTAGCGACCGAAAAATAATTGGCGTGCGGGCTGGCAAAATATAAACCACTCACTGAGCTCGCTGGCCACATGGCATAACTTTCAGTGAGTTTAATGCCCGTATTTTTTTCTACATCGAGCAGTTTCCAAAGTGTTGGCTTCTCGGTGTGATCAGGTTGTGCGGGATAACCAGGTGCGGGGCGAATGCCTTGATATTTTTCATGAATCATTTCATCTACTGTAATTTTTTCATCAGCGGCGTAACCCCAAATTTCTTTTCTAACTTTAGCGTGCATATATTCGGCAAACGCTTCAGCAAAACGGTCGGCCAGCGCCTTGGCCATAATTGAGTTGTAGTCATCGTTTTTACTTTCAAAAATTTTGGCAAATTCTTCGACACCATGACCAGTGGTGACTGCGAATGCTCCTAGGTAATCTTTTACATTACTTTCTTTAGGCGCAATAAAATCTGACAAAGCCTGAAGGGGTTTGTCAGTATTAGTTGGTTCTACTTGCTGACGAATGGTGTGAAAAACATGTTGAACCTTAGTTCTTTTTTCATCTGTGTAAATTTCTATGTCATCCCCAACGCTACTTGCTGGAAAAATTCCTACCACCGCTTTAGTTTTAAAAGTATTTTTAGCCACAATCTCTTTTAAAAGTTTCTGAGCGTCATTAAAAAGTTCTGTGGCTTGTTTGCCATAGATTTCGTCAGTTAAAAGTCGTGGGTAGGTGCCTTTAATCTGCCAGGTATGAAAAAACGGAGTCCAATCGATATAAGGCACGAGTTCCGCAAGCGTAATATTTTCAAAAATTTTAATACCTACAAAGTTTGGTTTGGCGATTTTTTCACTTTTCCAATCCACTTTTGTTTTGCGAGCACGAGCATTTTCAATCGAAGCCAGTTTTCGAGTTTCAACTCTATTTAAATAATCGTTACGAGCTTTTTCCTGAAGAACTTTTAGATCTGCAATATATTTTGCGCGATCAGTTCCTAAAAGTCCGTTCGCGGCACCCACGACACGAGATGCATCAAGCACATGCACAACAGGTGACGCATAAGCGGGTGCAATTTTTACAGCAGTATGAATCGGACTCGTCGTCGCCCCGCCAATTAATAGCGGTGTCGTAAAACCAGATCTCTGCATTTCACCAGCCACATGCACCATTTCATCAAGTGAAGGAGTGATGAGCCCTGATAATCCAATTAAGGTGGCATTTTCTTTTTTAGCGGTTTCTAATATTTTTTCACTGGGCACCATCACGCCCAAATCAATCACTTCATAGTTATTACAAGAGAGCACAACGCCGACAATATTTTTTCCGATGTCATGCACATCGCCTTTAACGGTGGCCATCACCACTTTAGCGCGCTGACTGCCGGCTACTTTTTCTTTTTCCATAAAAGGTAATAAATAGGCGACGGCTTTTTTCATCACGCGTGCACTTTTAACCACTTGAGGTAAAAACATTTTTCCCGAACCAAACAAATCGCCCACAATTTTCATGCCGTCCATGAGCGGACCTTCAATGACAAGCAGTGGTCTTTGATATTTTTGACGCGCTTCCTCGATGTCGGTATCAATAAATTCTTCTACGCCTTTAACGAGTGCATGAGCCAAACGTTCTTCGACAGTGCCGCTACGCCATTCTTGAGTGGCCTTAATCACTTCTTTTGTTCCATCAGATTTGTTTTGTTCTGAATAATCTAAAAGTCGTTGCGTTGCGTCTGGTCTACGATTTAAAAGTAAATCTTCAACTAGTACGAGTAAGTCTTTTGGAATTTCAGCGTAAACACCCAGCATCCCGGCATTCACAATGGCCATATCTAAACCATTTTTAATGGCGTGAAATAAAAAGGCCGTGTGCATCGCTTCGCGCACCGGATTATTTCCTCTAAAAGAAAACGAAATATTACTGACGCCGCCGCTGGTTTTTGCGCCCGGACAAAGTTTTTTTATTTCAGGCAGCGCTTCAATAAAGTCGAGCGCGTAGTTGTTGTGTTCTTCAATACCCGTTCCCACCGTCAAAATATTCGGGTCAAAAATAATATCTTCTGGAGCAACACCGGCTTTTTCGGTTAAAAGTTTATAAGCTCTGACGCTAATTCTAATTTTTTCGGCTTTTGTCGCCGCCTGACCTTGTTCATCAAAAGCCATGACGACCATTGCTGCGCCGTAACGTTTAATTAAATTAGCCTGATATAAAAATTTTTCTTCGCCTTCTTTAAGTGAAATCGAATTTACAATCCCTTTGCCTTGCAAACATTTGAGGCCCGCTTCCAAAACTGTCCATTTAGAACTATCCAGCATGACTGGTACGCGCGAAATATCTGGTTCAGAGGCAATTAAATTTAAAAATGTGGTCATCGACTTTTCGCCATCAAGTAGCGCCTCGTCAAAATTGATATCAATAATATTTGCGCCCGATTGCACTTGTTGCAGAGCCACATTCACCGCTTCTGAAAAATTATTTTCTAAAATTAATTTTTTAAATTTGGGTGAACCGGTTACGTTAGTTCGCTCCCCGATCACAATAAAACCTTTGTCAGGTGTGATGTTTAAAGGTTCTAATCCTGAAAGGCGAGTCAGCGATTGAGCTTTAGGTTTTTGGCGCGGCTTAATTCCTTTAAGTGCAATCATCATCGCTTTAATATGATCAGGAGTCGTGCCGCAGCAACCGCCGGCAATATTTAAAAATCCGCTCTGCGCAAATTCTTTTAAATAGTTCGCAAATTCAAGCGGCGTTTGATCGTATCCGCCCATTGCATTAGGAAGTCCGGCATTTGGATAGCAGCTAACATAGCAATCAGAAATTTTTGATATTTCTTCTATATAAGGGCGCATTTCTCCGGCACCCAGTGCGCAGTTGATGCCGACCGCAAATGGTTTAGCGTGGCGAATCGAATTCCAAAAAGCTTCTGCTGTTTGTCCCGATAATGTGCGGCCAGAGGCATCAGTAATAGTTACTGAAATAATAACCGGAATTTTTTTCTTTAATTTTTCAAAAACATTTTCGACGGCAAATATTTCGGCTTTTAAATTAAGGGTATCGATATTGGTTTCTAGTAAAAGTAGGTCTGCCC
>CAYMKA010000135.1:0-4780 GCA_964390935.1 uncultured bacterium | reverse complement strand
CTTTTACCGAAACCAGCATGATATTCATGATGCCAATGCCGCCCACTAACAAAGAAACAATTGCCACCGATCCCAGTAGCATTCCAAATGTTTTAATACTTTGCGTTACTGTCGCCTGAATTTCAGCATAATTAATAATAGTGAAGTCATTATCTTGTCCTGGCCTCAAACCATGCCGTTTTCGCAAAAAATCTTCAATATTCACCATCAATCCTTGCAGTGACTCTGAAGAAGTGGCTTCGATATCAATCATCGTGATATCTAACCTCCCAAAAATTCTTTTCATGGCAGTATTCACGGGCACTATCACTGTATTGTCAGGATCGCCCATGCCTCCGCCCCCTCGTGGTTTTAAAACACCAATTACTAAATAGTCGTTATTATTTATTTTGATTGTCGAACCAATAGGATTCATCCCTTCTGGAAATAAATTTTTTACAACAGTTTGTCCTAGGACGCACACTCGTTCATGACTCTGATCATGTTTTTTTTGTAAAAACGTGCCTAGCTCTACTCCAGCGTTGTTTATGGTTTCATAATTCGACCAAACACCCAAAATGGTCGAGGACCAGGTTTGACCACGATATTTTATTTGACCATTCCCATAAATTTCTGCACCGACCTCTTTAATAGGCAGCCCCTCATTTTTTAATTTCATGATATCCCTGGCATCCTCCAACTTTAATGGGTTGGTCTGTCCAAAACCTCCCATAAGAGCCCGTGAATTTTGGCCGCGAATAGCAAACAAATTGGTACCCAACCTCGATAAATTATCTTTTATCGATTCTGAAGCTCCAGTAGAAATGGCCACCATGGCAATCACAGCCGCCACACCGATAATGACACCCAACATGGTTAAAAAAGTACGGATGGGATTAACTTTTAAAGCTTTTAATCCCATTTTCATATTTTCCATTGCTTTAAAAAATAATTGGCGAGACTGACGAAGGCCATTCATAGTCTCAAGTTCTTGTTCAATTGAGACTGATGGCAAGGGTTTAAATCTTTGATCACTAAAAATTTTTCCATCAGAAATTTTAATTAAACGACTAGCTCTGGCAGCTATGTCGGCTTCATGAGTAATTAAGATGACCGTCACTCCTTGGGCATTGAGCTCATCAATCGTATTCATGATTTCAGCTGATTGTTGTGTGCTGACGTTTCCAGTTGGTTCGTCACACATTAAAATTTGAGGGCGATTGGCCATGGCTCGTGCTATAGCCACTCGCTGCTGCTGACCGCCCGAAAGTTCTTGCGGCGTATGGTACATTCGATCAGACAACCCTACTTTATTTAAAAGTTCTTTAGCACGATTGTTATCTTTACCATATCTTGTGTAAAGCATGGGCAATGCCACATTTTCAAGAGCAGTGGTGCGGCCCAATAAATTAAAAAATTGAAAAATAAATCCTATTTTTTTAGAACGTAATTCAGCCAATTGATGATCTTTTAAGTGAGTAACATCTTGACCAAGAATTTTTAAAGAGCCGCTAGTCGCCCGATCAAGCAACCCTAAAATTTGCATTAGGGTCGACTTCCCTGAGCCAGAAGCCCCCATAATGGCCACATAATCCCCCGGCATAATGTCTAAATCGATGGCATCTACTGCACGTAGTTCCACCGAAGCCACACGACGATGTGTAGAGCGGGTCTGGTAAATTTTGGTCAGTCCTCGCGCTTCGATAATAGGATTCATAAAGCCTACCGGCGATTTCCGCCCGTAACATTTCGGCGGGGGGTAAAACTAAGCGGACCACTATTTGTTTTAGGACCAGATAAATGACTTTGCGGCACCAAAACGATTTGCCCTTCTTTTAAACCCGATAAAACTTCAATATTATTTTCATCCATTAGACCAGTCGTGACATTTACTTTTTCATTTTTTTGATCAGGGTTATCATTTTTAACCAGCACCCAGACTTCGCTATTCTCTTTTCCTTGCAATACATTGACTGGCAAAGAAAGTGCTTTTTCTTTTTTAGAAATTAAAAATTGTAAATTGGCCACCATCCCCGATCTTAAAAATAAAGGCGGGTGCACCAACTCAACTTGAACAGGATAGACATTCACGTTATTGACCAGTTGTGAACTTTGTTTGATGCGCACCACTTTGCCTTGAATGGGCATATTAGGATAGGCATCCACTGTGATAACCGCTTTTTGACCAATTGAAATTTTGGCCATATCGGTTTCATCGACATAGGCATCAGCCACTAATTCATCTGATAACTCAAACAAAACACTAGCAGGCGAAATGGTTTGTCCCGGCACAACATTTCTTAAAATCACCTTGCCTTTAACAGGCGATAAAATAGGAATGGGTTTATAAATTTTTTGCCAATATTCCAAATCTTTTTGACTTTTATTACGGGCAGCATCAATTAAAGCAGCTCTGTCAGTCGAGCTCATATAAGCCAAAGGCTGTCCACTGTAAACTAACTGACCTTCGTCTTTTAGAATTTTTTCGATACGTCCTCCTACAGGGGGCAAAATTTGCACACGATTACGTGGTTCCACCACTCCATTGGCCTGAACTACTTTTTGAATATCATTACGCACCACCGCATATTCTTGATAAGAAACAGTGTTTGTTTTTGATCCACAACCTATCAAGCAAAACAAAATAATAAAATTTAGAACCGCTAAATTTCGTTTTTCCATAACTATCCCTTCCTGCTTTTATTATCTGAGCTGCAATGCTTTCTCAAAATTAGCCATGGCACGATTCAATTGATATTGTGAGTCTAACAAGGTCAATTGTGCATTCGTTAAAGTCTGTTGTGCCTGATCCCATTCCAAGTAAAGCGCTCGACCCGCCAAATACAATTCCTCAGTTGTTTCTAATCTTTCTTGTGCCACTGACAAACTTTCTTGAGACAAAGGTAGTTTTTCAAAATCATCTCTCAAAATATCTAAAGTGCTCAAGATATTTTGGGCGGCATCCAGTTGTACCGCATAAGCCTCTAACTGGGCTGATGAAATTTGAGCCTCACGCTGAGCAATATTATTTTGACGAACATTCGCATCAAACAAACTCAGAGATAAATTTAGCCCCAGGGTGGTCGTGGTCTGGCTAGGAAAAAACGCTGGAGTTCCACTTAACCCGCTGCTGCCACGTAAAGTAATGAGTGGCCACAAATTAGCTTTTTCAACATCTAAAAGAGCCTGAAAGTTTTCAATATTTTTTTGAGCTTTTAAAACATCAATGTTGGCGGAGATAAAGTTTTGATAATCTCCATTTAAATCAACGTTAACAGTTGTATTCAAAGATTCAAAATGATTGTCCTCTTGCCAAACATTTTTTCCTAAATAAACTGCCAATTGTTTTTGTGCTCTCCTGGCGTCTCGTTGTGCGGTTTTTAATTGTTGCTCTATGGCCAGTCGACTATTCTTGGCGCTCAAATAAACCCAGCGAGGCTGCTGCCCCCCTTCAAATTTTACTTTCATAAAATTTTCATTGCGTTTAAGACGTTCTAAAATTTGATTAAGTAATTTAATTTTGGTTTGACTATAAGTGGCCTCAATATAAGTTAATTTAGCAGCGTTGCGTAAATTGATCCAATTTTTAATTTCATCTAATTGAACCTGTTCTAATTGCACACTCGCAGAGTGAATTTTGGCAGCTATGGCTCCCCCATCAAACAGAGTGTAAGTCCCGACTAAACTATAAGAAAACAAATCGCTAGAAATCGTGCTATCTGTATGTGATCCAGCCGTCGAAAAACTTAGCACAGGCCAAGCCGTTGCCCCTATCGCTTCTCGGGCATAACGATTGGCAGTCACTGTCCAATGGCTGCTTTGTAAATTGACATTTTTCTCTAACAACAGCAGTTCATAATCATGCCAAGTCATCGCCATCGCTGAGGGAAATCCGTATCCCCAAAATAAACTAATCAAAAATAGAAATTTGAAAATCTGTTTAACAGGGGCATTAGGAACACGAAAGAGATTTGTCACAGAAAGTGTCCTAATGCCCGTTAATTTATTCACCCGGCGGTTCATTACGGAGCATCATTTTTTTAAATTGTTTCTCTCGCAGTTCATGAAATTTTTTAAATTGTTCAGGCGTTAAGATACTACGCAGCTTCATCATATGATTAGTGTGATCATTAATCCCTTCCTTCATCAGAGCTAAAATCTGTGCATTGTAATCATCAATCTTTGATTTATCATAATTTTCATTTGCAAATTCATCGACCACTTTTTTTCTCAGACTCATCATTTTTTCTCGATTGGCTTTATGCGTTTCTTTCACTTCTCGACCTTCACGTAGCGCTTTAAGTTGCTTAGCCTGTTCGGGCGTCAAATTTAATTCTTTCACCATATTTTCAAAATGCTGTTTAGGTTCCGCCATCGAAGGAACAGCAAAAAAACTAGTTACGATAATCGCTGCCACCAACATGATTATTAATTTATTTTTCATTTGACACTTCCTTAAGTTTTTATTCTACAAATTAATACTATCGAACCGGTTAAAAAGTTCCATCATGAAAATAGGTGTATTCAGAGTAAATATTATTTTTTAAGCTTTCTTTTAAATAGCGATTGGCTTGAATCTGAGGATTATTTTGATAGGAACTATAAATCCCCACTCCCATCACCAAAAACAAACTCAATGCAGCGAGTTGAAAACGAAAAACAAAAAAAGGATTCATGGGCTTCTCGAGACGCCCTCTCACTTTCAACCACAAATCATCGGGCGCTGTGATATTTTGTTTTTTTAAGGGTTCAATTATTTTTTCATACTCCATGACGCCCCTCTTTTTCATATAATTTTTTT
>CAYMKA010000134.1:0-4788 GCA_964390935.1 uncultured bacterium | reverse complement strand
TGCCTCGCACCAAAGAAAATATCGCCGAATCTTTACGTGATTTTTTAGTCTATAAAGAAAAAAGCACCATTAAAGGCGTCGTCGCCTTACAACTTTATACGCCAGAACTGGCCGAAATTAGAACACTCGCGGTAGCTAAAGCTTCACAAAAAAAAGGAATCGGCACCAAACTGGTGGCTGCAGCCATTGCCGAGGCTAAAAAAATCGGCGTTAAAAAAGTTTTTGTCCTAACTTTATCTAAAGACTGGTTTGAGAAACAAGACTTTGAAGTGGTCGAAAAACAAACTTTACCGGAGAAGATATTCAAAGATTGTATCTTTTGTCCTAAACTCAATGACTGCCACGAAGTGGCATTAACTTACCGAATTTAAAGGAGACAGGCATGTCTGGCCATAATAAGTGGAGCAAAATCAAACACACCAAAGGCAAAACCGACGCGGCCAAGGGACGTTTTTTTACCAAAGCCGTTCGTGAAATTCATAACGCCGTCAAACTGGGCGGCAGCGGCGACCCCAATATGAACTTCAAGCTGCGCTTAGCGATTGATAAGGCCAAAGAAGTAAATATGCCGGCTGCCAACATCGAAAATGCCATTAAAAAAGCCACAGGCGGCGGAGATAACGTTGTCTATGAAAATATATCTTACGAAGGTTTTGCGCCAGGTAAAGTGGCCATGATTATCGATTGTATGACTGATAACCGTAACCGCACTATTTCAAATGTGCGTGCTGCTGTTGAAAAAAATGGCGGCAGTATTGGCAGTGCGGGTGCTGTGTCATGGATGTTTGATCGTAAAGGTATTTTTGTTTTTGAGCCCGGTTCGGCAACTGAAGAAAAATTAATGGAAATAGCTCTAGATGCTGGTGCCGACGATATTATTTCTAATACGGACGGAAGTTTTGAAGTGACTTGTCCTGTCGATAAATTTGAACAGGTGAATAAAGCTTTAACAGGGGCGGGTTTAAAACCGGTTTCTTCAGAACTGGGCATGATCCCTAAAGAAAAAACGGTTTTGAAAACAGTCGATGAAGTAAAGACGTTACTCGCTTTTTTAGAAAAAGTGGAAGAAGATGACGATGTTCAAAAGGTTTTTACTAACTATGAATGCGACGATGCTTTAATGGATGAAGCTCTTAAGTAAAAACCGAGAAAGGTTCCATGAAACGTTTACTGCTTACAAATGATGACGGAATCTTATCTCCTTTACTAGTTCCGTTTATTAATGCGCTCTCCAAACATTTTGAAGTTTATGTCATGGTTCCTGACCGTGAACGTTCGACCATGGGGCAAGCTTTAACTATTTTGACACCTCTGCGGGCACGTGAAATTAAAAACCCCTTGTATGGTGCAGCTAAAAAAACGTATGTACTTAACGGCACCACCGCAGATTGTGCCAAAGTTGCTTTGCATTATTTTTTTAAAGATCAAATTGATGCCGTGATCTCCGGAATTAATTTAGGCCCTAATTTAGGAACTGATATTATTTATTCAGGAACGGTGGCCGGTGCAACGGAAGGACTGTTTGAAAATATTCCGGCCGCAGCCATTTCTATTTATACGCTGGAAGAATATTCTCCTTTTGAACCGGCTTGTGAGTTTGCGACTCAGATTTTGCTGAAACATTTCCCGCAAAAAGGAGACCTCTATAATATTAATTTGCCATTTAATACAGATTACAGCAGGACTGAAGTGGTGTTTACAAAACTGGGCAAAGTGCCTTGGATGGATTTGCTAGAGCGCAGAGAAGATCCCAGAGGAGTTGAATATTTTTGGTTGCAAGGCAAGATCAATAAAAAAGTGGTGCCAGAACGGGATACGGATATTGAAGCTGTGCAAAATGGAAAGGTTTCAATCACACCGGTACTATTAGATCGAACTGATTTTGAAAAATTACAAAAACTAAAAAAGTGATAAACTCGCTTCTCTTCTATGCATGAACATATCGTTATTCGCGGCGCCAAAGTTCATAATTTAAAAAATATTGATTTAACACTTCCTCGCGACCAGCTCATTGTTTTTACTGGTTTATCCGGATCTGGAAAATCTTCTTTAGCATTCGATACGATTTACGCGGAGGGGCAAAGACGTTATGTCGAATCTCTTTCGGCTTACGCGCGTCAATTTTTAGGCCAAATGGATAAACCGGATGTTGATCACATTGAAGGACTGTCGCCTGCAATTTCTATTGATCAAAAAACTACTAGCAAAAATCCTAGGTCAACCGTGGGAACGATTACCGAAATTTATGATTATTTGCGTCTGCTTTATGCTCATATCGGCATTCCGCATTGTCCCGTATGTCAAAAAGTGATTGAACGTCAAAGCGCACAGCAAATTGTCGATCAAATTATGGAATTAAAAAGTGGTGCAAAACTACAGGTGCTAGCGCCAGTGGTGCGCGGCCGCAAGGGCGAATATTTAAAATTAATTGAAGACATTAAGACTCAAGGATTTGTGCGAGTACGGGTGGACGGAAGTTTTTACGAAGTGGATGAAAAAATTCCGCTCGATAAAAATAAAAAGCATACGATTGAGATTGTGGTGGATCGTTTGGTTTTAAAACCTGATATTGTAAAGCGGTTAACCGATTCGGTTGAAACAGCCTTGAAACAAGCCAGTGGTTTGTTAACTATTCTTGCCCAAGAGAATGACAAAGAAGAAGAAATTAATTATTCAGAACATTTTGCCTGTGTAGATGGGCACGTCAGCCTGGAAGAAATGTCACCGCGCATGTTTTCGTTTAATAATCCTTTTGGAGCCTGCCAGGACTGTAAAGGTCTCGGTGTTAAACGTGAATTCGATCCTAAAAAACTCATTCCCGATCAAGAGCTTAGCCTTCATGAAGGTGCGATTGTTCCATGGAAGAATCAAATGGATGGCTTTAGAGGGCAGGGATTAGATGCAGTTGCCAAACATTTTCGTTTTAGCATGGACGTGCCCTATAAAAAATTAAAACCGGAGCATCAAAAAGTAATTCTTTATGGCACTACCGAACGTATTAAATTTTCTTACGAGGCCCGCTCTAGTGATGCGGAATATCATTTTCAAGGACGTTGGGAAGGTTTAATTCCACAAATGGATCGTATTTATATGGAAACTCAGTCTGATTACCGTCGGGCAGAGATGGATAAGTATGTTACGGTAAAAAGCTGTCCGACGTGTCAGGGCGAAAAATTGAATGCCATTAGCAGAAGTGTTTTGGTTTATAAAAAATCAATCACCGATGTGACGCGCATGGCGATTGATGAATGCCACGATTTTTTTACGAATCTGAAGCTAAATAAGCGGGAAGAGATTATTGCTAAGCAGATTCTAAAAGAAATTTTGGCCCGACTGAAGTTTATGCTGGATGTAGGGTTAAATTATTTAAGTTTAGACCGCTCGTCTGGAACACTTTCGGGCGGAGAGTCACAACGCATTCGTTTGGCCACCCAAATTGGTTCAGGTTTGGTGGGTGTTTTATATGTACTGGATGAACCGTCGATTGGTCTTCATCAACGCGATAACGAACGCTTGATTGCGACGCTTCAGCGACTTAAAAGTTTGGGAAATACTTTGATTGTTGTCGAGCATGACGAAGACACTATTCGTGAAGCCGATTATGTCGTCGACATTGGTCCTGGCGCTGGAAAAAATGGCGGAGAAATTGTGGCCCAAGGAACGCTGCCAGAGTTTTTAAAAAATAAAAAATCGTTAACGGCAAAATTTATTACCGGTGAAGAAAAAATTTTAGTGCCGGAAAAACGCCGTAAACCTAAAATTTCGGAATCTAAGAAATCTGATTCACTAATTGAAAAAATTGTGATCAAAGGTGCAGCAGAAAATAATTTGAAAAATATTGATGTTGAAATTCCGTTAGGCGTTTTTGTTGCCATCACTGGCGTGTCAGGATCAGGGAAATCGACTTTAATTGATGAAGTTTTATATAAAGGTTTGGCTAAAAAATTATTGCCATTATTTACCGATCAACCCGGTAAACATAAAGAAATTACCGGTCTTGATTACATTGATAAGGTTATTGAAATCGATCAATCGCCGATTGGTCGAACGCCCAGATCAAATCCAGCGACTTACACGGGTTTATTCGGCCCTTTAAGAGAATTATTCGCACAAACTCAAGAAGCCAAGGCCCGTGGTTACCTAGCAGGTCGTTTTAGTTTTAACGTGAAGGGCGGACGCTGTGAAGCGTGTGAAGGCGGCGGGGTCAATGTGATTGAAATGCACTTTTTATCTGACGTTTATGTGCCTTGTGAGGTTTGTAAGGGGAAGCGTTACAACCGTGAAACTTTAGAAGTACGGTATAAGGGGTTTAATATTCATGAAGTTTTAGAAATGACTGTTGCTGAAGCGGCTGGTATTTTTGCAAACCATACTTCGATTATGAGTAAGCTCGAAGTTTTAAAAGAAGTCGGACTGGGTTATATCCATTTAGGACAAGCGGCGACGACTTTATCGGGTGGGGAAGCTCAGCGTATTAAATTGGCAACAGAACTTTCTAAACGTTCTACTGGCCGAACTTTATATTTACTGGATGAACCCACAACGGGTCTGCATTTTCAAGACGTGAGACTTTTATTAAAAGTTCTAAATAAATTAGCTGACTCGGGTAATACGGTTTTAGTAATTGAACATAATTTGGATGTTATTAAAGTGGCTGACCATATTATTGATTTAGGTCCAGAGGGCGGCGCCGGCGGTGGCAGAATTGTGGCTCAAGGAACACCAGAACAAGTCGCCAAGGTTAAAGAATCGTATACCGGACAGTTTTTGAAGAAAGTATTGTAATTC
>CAYMKA010000133.1:0-4875 GCA_964390935.1 uncultured bacterium | reverse complement strand
TGTAATTTGCATTTTGAGGCGTCTCATTAATAATTTGCAGCGAATAAGGGTCAAGATAGCCGGTATTTAAAATATTAAATTGAGGAGCAGGATGAGTTTTGAGCAATTCATATTTTTCATCGTAATAGCTTTGCCAGCTCATAAACTTTTCTTTTTCATATAAAGCATGCGCAGGTTTAGAAAAACCTGAAAAAGCGGGAGCAAATCCCGTGTTGGGATACCCCACTTTTATTTTGGGGCCTTGAGCAGAGATCTCAAATATTTCTAAATGATCAAAAGTGACCTGGCCTCTTTTTACTGACAAAACGGGCTCGCCATAATTTGCTCCTGCGGGAGCTTTGATTTTAGTTAAAAGAATTTTTTTCCAGCCTTTTTTTTGAGCAGAAACAAGACTGCTTCCCTGATAAGTTAAAAATTTAGTAAATAAATAACCTTTCCAGGGATATTTAATTCCCCCAATTAAGTCGCTGTTCCAATTTTGATGTGTAAAGGCCACGGGTTCATAAAAATGGGCCACATAAACGATGTTTGAAATCGGATATGGATACTCTAAAGGAAATGTTCTCCAATCAAATAAACGTTTGCCATCACTCTCAAAGCCCAGCGTTTGAGCTTGGGGATTGGCTACAAAAAATAAATGCTTTGAATCTATTTGACGCATTTCATTTAAAAACTGTTCTACTTTTTGATACCACTGCGATAACGTCATGACCGACTCAAATGGCAAGACGGGTTCATTAAAAAACTCGTAGCCGGCGATCACAGACTCATCTTGATAACGTTTTAAAACTCTTTTCCAAAAGTTTTGAAACTCATCCCACTTTTCACTATTTTCAAAGATGGAGGGTTCAGTGGGTTTAAGCGTAGGCACAAATCCCGGCGGAACATGTAAGTTCAAAACGACATAAATCCCTGCCTCTTCAAACCACTTCAAATGCTGATCTATTAATATAAAATTTTCTTGAGCTAACTGATCATTTTGAAAGCGTTCGAAGTTCACACAATAGCGAACGGCCTTTACTCCCAATTTTTTTAGATGAGTCACATCTGTTTGCGAAAGGGCCCAGCTGACTTCAAAAGATCGGGTAGGCATTTCTAATTTTTTAAGCTGATCATTCCAAATAGAAAAAATCCCGTTTGTGAGTGCAACCCCTCTTAAGAAAACGATTTCGCCCCTTTCATTAACAATTTGATTACCCGACACTTGTAGCCAGGAGCTGGCCATCACAGGCATATAGATAGAAGAAAGAATCATAATCAAAGCTAATAAAAAAAATTGGACTTTCAAACAATGTATAAAAATTGGCTTTTGTGTCCATCTCATAGGGGATGGCTAAATTTTATCTGTATTTAGGTTGTCTGCTACTGTTAATTTTTCCTTCCGTCGGACAAAGCTGCACTTTGACCGAAGAAGTCTCTTCGCCTTTAACACAAACATCCTTACCTGCTATTCGCACTGAACAAAAAATTACCGGGTATATTCAAAAATACTACACAAAAATTTCTGCAGAGGATGCCGTAAACATAGCCCAAAACATTACACACTACAGTCAAAAACAGGGTCTCAAACCCGAATTGGTAGCCGCCCTCATCGCACGTGAATCTTCATTTAATAAATTTGCCGTCTCCCGCACCGGAGCAAAAGGCCTCGGTCAAATTAAAGATTTTCATTTTGAAAAATATCAAATCCAGGATCCTTTTAATATTGAACAAAATATTCGAGGCATGACCGCCTTGCTCGGCGATTTAAAATCAAAGTGGGTTGGCACTGACAAAGAAGTAGAAATGATCTTGGCCTCCTACTTTAATGGTTTAGGCGCTACCCAACGGGCCAAGGGTCAGCTTCCAGACAAGACTTGGTCTTATATTGAAGACATTAAAAATATTGCCGAACAAATCGAATCGATTTAATTCCCTCTTCCCAAGAGGCCTTAAAATGTTTAATACTTCCTTATGAATATCGCCTGTTTAGATTTCGAAGGAGTTTTGGTTCCTGAAATTTGGATCAGTGTCGCCGAAAAAACAGGCATCGCCGATTTGCGTCTTACCACCCGTGATATTGCTGATTACGATGTCTTAATGAAAAAACGTTTGGAAGTTTTAGCAGCAAATAACTTAACTCTTAAAGACATTCAAAAAGTCATTGAAAAAATGAAGCCCATGGAAGGCGCCAAAGAATTTTTAGACTGGCTGCGCAGTGAATATCAGGTCATTATTTTAACTGACAGTTTTTATGAATTTATTAATCCCTTAATTCAAAAACTAGATAGGCCCACCGTGTTTTGCCACAAACTGGTCACCGATAAAAAAGGCAAAATCATTGCTTATGAATTACGTCAGACTGATCAAAAACGAAAATCAGTCGAAGCCTTGCGTGCTCTAAATTTTAAAGTGATTTCAGCGGGCGACTCTTATAACGATTTAGGAATGCTCGAAGCCGCTGACACCGGCATTTGGTTCAAAGCCCCTGACAATATTGTGAAGCAATTTCCACAATTTAAAACAGCCAAAAACTACAGTGAATTAAAAAAACAATTTACTGAATTTAAGTAATCCATACTTCAAAAAAGAAAAAAGTTTTCGACGTTTCAATGCTCCGCCCGCTAAAACATTTAATTTAAATATTAAAATTTCTTTTACTTTTTGTCTTTGCACCGCCGTTAAAGGCATTTTTAAAATTTTTACGAGCGCTTTAATACGAAACCGATCCATGCCCCAATATTTTTGAGAAAGCTGATCTGGATGTCCGCCGTAATGAATGGTCAGTGGATCTTCGATTAAGCCAATGGGCTCATAAGCTAAAATGCGCAGCCAGAAATCATAGTCTTCACATGCTGGCAGTGTTTCATCAAACATTCCATAACGCTTAAAAAGTTTTTTCTCCATCATCACGGCAGAGGGGCTTACTAAACATAATTCACAAGACTGGTTAAAAATCATTCCTGAGATCATTTGATGTTTGGGTCCAGGAACAATTTCTTTACCCTGGCGAATCCATTTTTCACGGCTCTGTACCCAAGATAAAGAAGATGAATTTAAAAACTGGATTTGTTTTTCTAACTTACTAGGTAACCACTCATCATCACTGTCTAAAAAGGCAATCAAATCTCCACCAGCATTTTTTATTCCTAAATTTCTGGCAGCTGAAACCCCTCTGTTGCGTTGAAAAAAATATCTGACTTGAGGAAAGTATTTTTTAATCATTGCTGCTGTTTCATCGATAGAACCATCATCAACAACCAAAACTTCAAAATTTTGATGTGTTTGCTTAAAAACGGATGTCAGAGCGCGGTGTAATAATTTTTCACGATTAAAAGTTGGAATGATGACAGAAACGGAGTCCATAACTGATTTTAGTCTTTGACCACTCTAACCTGCCATTGTAAATTTGGTTCTGGAGTTCTCATGGCATTATCAGCAGAAGGTTTAGAAGGAATTGTTGCTTGCGAATCATCAATCTCGTCGATTGAAGGCGATGATCTGCGTTTTCGCGGCATTAATATTGATGAACTGGTTGCCCACTCTAATTATGAAGAAACCGCCTATTTGTTATTGCACGGAAAATTACCGACTAAACAACAACTCGATCTGTTCAAAGAACGTCTCAACGAACACTCGGCGCTTGTTCCTGAAACCATTAATTTAATAAACTCGATTCCTAAAACAGCGAACCCCATGGCGATGCTTCGTACAGTTGTGTCGATGTTAGGCATTATTGATGTCGATGCAAAAGACAATACGATGGAAGCCAATTACCGCAAAGCTCGCCGCTTAATTGCCAAAATTCCTATTATCATTGCAACCTTCTATCGCATTCGTAACGGTCATGAACAAATTATTCCCAAAAAAGAATATACCATTGCTGAAAATTTTTTATACACCTTAACCGGCGAAAAACCTCGTCCTGAATTTGTCAAAGCGATGGATACCGCTCTCATTATTCACGCCGATCATGAACTAAATGCTTCCACATTTGCCGCCCGTGTCACGGTTGCCACTTTGTCTGACATGCATTCAGGAGTGACTTCAGCTCTTGGGGCTTTAAAAGGTCCTTTGCATGGCGGCGCCAATGAAAAAGTCATGGAAATGATTGAAGCCATTGGATCAGTGGATAAAGTGGATTCCTATATTGAACGGGCCTTAACGAACAAAGAAAAGATCATGGGTTTTGGCCACCGCGTTTACAAAAGCGATGTTGATCCCCGTGCAAAACATTTAAAAAATCTTTCAAAACAGCTGTGCCAAATTTCAGACATGATGAATAAACATGATATTTCTCAAAAAATTGAAACCATTATGAAAGCCAAAAAAAACCTTTCTCCTAATGTCGATTTTTACAGTGCCACGGTTTACAGCTCAATGGGAATTCCTCGTGATTTATTTACCCCTATTTTTGCTGCCAGCCGTATAGCCGGTTGGGCCTCTCACATTATTGAACAATTAGAAAATAATCGTCTGATTCGTCCTCGTGCCGAATACACCGGCACAAAATCAAATTACGTTCCTATCGAAAAAAGAAGCTAGATTTACTTTTTCTGAAAACCTTTTTGAGTATGTTCGGCAGAGACGACGGTCTTAATATTTCCGCGCACATTGTAATCGCCGATCACTTTCATCCAGCGCGGCTCACAGGCTTTGACCAAATCTTCTAAAATTTTGTTAACCACGTCCTCGTGAAAAATTCCTTGGTCACGATAGCTGTTGATATAAAGTTTTAATGATTTGAGTTCAATGCAAGACAAGTCAGGAATGTAATGAATAAAGATGGTCCCAAAGTCAGGAAAGCCTGATTTAGGGCAGACGGCTGTAAATTCAGGACAAGTCATATCAATCACGTAATCACGGTGTGGATATTTATTAGGAAATGTCTCTAAT
>CAYMKA010000132.1:0-4971 GCA_964390935.1 uncultured bacterium | reverse complement strand
TGGCAAGTGACAGTGCTTTTAAGGTGGCTATGCAGCAAAGCTTAAGGCAGATTGTGTAATAAGTCTAACATTATGCCTTCGTCTCGAGTTCAACCGGAAAATATTAAAAGAAGTGCTAGAAAAAGATGATTGTAGTATGTTTTTTAAGTAATATATTGATTTTATTAAATATAAATTTTTCTCTTGATTGTTGGATGTTTCTTTGTTTTGTGTTATCAATAAAAGCTATGGAAAAATAAGGAGTATATTGATGTTGTTAAAATATTTACCATTATTCGTAAGTACCCTGATAGCTCCTAATCTAGCCAATGCAGATGTCCCCATCGAGGCTGGGATTGTTAGCGTATTCGATACGCTTAAAATATATGCATGGATTATTGTTCTTGTTTTTGCATTTATGGGGATGTTGATTTATGTGTACAGACGTAAACGTATGCTTTCAACAAAGTGGATTGGTTTTGTAGTTTCTATTAGCTCTCCAATTCTATTTGGGGTTATTTCGATGCTAGTAATGAGCAGCACGACTAAAGTATGTTGGAGTATTACAAATATATCAGACCCACTTATGCCACCATGTGCACAAGGGCGTGAGGCTTTGGCAGATATTATTTATGGAAAGCTCATGTGGACTAAAATTTTTCCTCAGCAAATTTTAGAGCAGGGTATGGCTGATCCGTTGGCACCGATTGCCATTAAGTTTATCGTGTTCATGTCTGTGTCATTTATTACCTTTGTAATCTATTTTGTACTAAAACTAATGGCTGAAAAATTTATTATCCACCGTTAAATGGTCTTTTTTGTTGACATTGAAGACTTATAAAGTTCAGGTGTTTCTGTGAGCTATTTATTAACTGTTAATCAGAAAGTTAAAGTATTTCCGTTTTTAAGGATAAGATAAAAATGAAAAAAGTGTTAATTGGTGTTGGAGGCTCAGGTCAACATGTCGTTCACGCATATTTGCGATTATTGGCTTTAAGTAATATTGATGCTAGCGAAGTACCGAGTGTTTATTTAATTGATGCTGACGCTAAAAAGCAAACCGCTTCTACAAAAGATAGTTCTTTAGCTCCTGATATTTGTTATTTACATGGATTACTTGTTGCTCCTCTAGCAACGGAAGATAGACCTGATTTTGAGTTAATACGCCCTTACTTAGAAAGAACCCCTAATGAAAATCCTGGCTTGGCTGCACAGGCACTCAGTATTAACCCTGATTTATTACTAGCAAATGCGTTGCTTTTAGATGATGCGGTGGCTAAGTCAAGTGACTACGAAGTTCAAGTTGGTGAAGGCATGATGGCTAATGCCCGTATTGGAGCTTCTGTTTTTGGTGTCAAACTGGATCAAGCAAAAGATAGTTTATTAGTTACTAATTTTGGTAAGTTACTAGAAAAATCTACAAATGCACATGTTGCTATTGTAGGGTCAACTTTTGGGGGAACAGGTTCTGGAGTCGTGCCTGCTTTGGTGCGGTATTTAGATAGAAACGGCGTAGGCTCTTTACGAGCCTTTATGACTCTGCCCTGGTTTGCAATTGACAGCTCTAATGCAGGTGAGAAATCAGCAGCAAGCGAGCAGAACGGCATTAACCCAATGACACGTAACGCATCTTTAGGATTAAGAACATATATTGATGAACTAGATAATAACTTAAATCGTAGCAACTATGTTATTTCACAATTTTTAGGCCCGACTGCTAACCGTAAAGATGATGGTAATTTTAATCAAGCTGAAAATCCCCATGTTTTTAATCTGATGTTATCAGTCTCAGTTCAACATTTTTTACATGGTGACGATGTTGAAGGCCAATTGCCTCCTAATAAGCGCAAGTTGTTTGGTTTGATTGTGACGGGTGAAGAGGAGCGTGGTCTATTTGATGCAATTACGTCCCCACATTTGCGTTTACACGTTGCTAAAGATGATAATCGTTGTTTGCAGGATATTATTTTAGATGCAGAGGTCGTTGCTTTAGTGCTTGAAAAAAGTGCCGAATATATTCTTTCGGGAGCAACGACGGGTAATCATCAAGTTGTAGGTGCCGATTCTTATCCTGAACCTAAAGGCTTTGGCGATTTGATGCGCAAAATTGCTCAGTTTCAGAACACTCCTTTGATTAAGCGTGGTGGTTTATGGGGTCTAGGTGCTAAGGAAGCGGCTCCAAGGGAGATTTATTCAAAATTATCTGAAAGTTTAATTACAGTGTCTAAAAGAATAAGACTCTCATTGTTATGGTTAGATATTCATAAAAAAACTGATGATCAGCCAAGTGGTGTAAAAATTTCAGCAGAGATTAAGCATCTATTTAATGGGCGGTTGATTAGCCGCGGCGGACATCGAGAGTTAGAGATGCATATAACTGATGAGTCGATGTTACAAACTCGTTGGTCTAGTTATGGTTTGGAGATTTATAATAGGTCAGCAAAAGGAAGTCCACGATTAGATTCAAGTATTATATCTAGAGCTTGTGCATTGTTTATTAATTGCTTTTACGATACTGACTTTAATTGGCTCGATGAACTGACTAGGCAATATGATAATCAGAAAGAGCAAAGTATCTATGATTTAGCAGCTGAAATTATTACTAGTCAAATTTTTAAAGAAGTGATTAAGGCTAGAGGACAATCACGTCAAACAGTATTTAATAACGATGCGCAAGATTCGGCAAAAATACAACGCCCTCAAACGTTGATGCTAAAAGGGTTAGATCAAGCACAACAAATGCCAGAAACTTCTCGTTTGTGCCAAATTGCTACGACCCAATTAGACCCTAAGAATGCATTAAAAGAGGAGCACCCGCTTAGTTTACGTCATATTGACCCATATTTAGGTGTTTCAAGTATTAGCCAATTACTACCTAAAAAGGGGAGTCATAACGCAGAGCAAGTGTTTCCTGAAACAGCATTAAAAGGTATTCCAAATATTCTTGCCCCTATGTTGTTGCAACGTTGGCGTTTAGCTTGTTTTGCAGAAACAACAGGCACCCAAAAACAAGAGGCCTTAGATGTTAATAGTCATAGTGACTCACCACGGTCGACAACTTATGGTATTTACTTACATGCACGACGAGTCATAGAAGCCGCATTTTGGGTATTGTTTACTCAAAATAAAAGCGTAAAGCTAGTTGATAAAGATATCAATAATGACGATACACCTTTTGATTTGTTAGTTAAACGAGAGTTAAAACCACATCATCTTGATTTACCTCATTATTTTATACAATTCGCTGAGGGAGATAAAAAAGGCCATAATGTTTTCATTAATGACCCAGAGACAGGGTGGTATTTGGCAGCAAATTATTCAGCTAGAGCATTTATGGCTCAAATAATGCCAGAGTTACCTTCGGTCAAATATGGAGATGGTAGATTAGATGCTATGTGGCGAGGCAGGGTTCAGGCGGAAAAAGATAAAAAGCCATTAAAAGGTAGTTATGATGCCAATATGATTCATGCATTTGCGCTTTATTTGACAAAAATCGTTGTAGAGTTAAAACCCAATGCTGGCAAAATTCCTTTATGGTACCCCGCTCTCAAGGAGTTAGCTGCTGAGTTAACGACTAAGGTTAGAGGGTTGAGTGATACAACAAGTCCACTACAAAATGTGGGTGCCATTGAGCTAATGCAAGATGGTAGTCCACAGTCTTATCAGGTAGTCACTCCAAAAGCGATTAATGCTTTAAAGGGTTTATTTATTGAGCAGCCAGTCTATTTTTATTCTCGTGATGGCCAAGCTGGTGAAGAGTTTCGTTGGCAACGTGTTTGGCCATTAAAAGGTGAGGCATGGCAGTATATTGATCCATATGACAATGTTCAAGAAGAGTTAAAAGCGGCAAAAGTACATATGGTCAGAAATAGTGATGCTGGTAGTGAGTCCCGCTCAGTATGGCGGTGGGATGATATCACTCTCAAAATTAAAGGATTGGGAACAACAACTATTTCTAATCCATTTGCACACCTTCGTTTTGGTGTGCCTGGTGTGTTTGATGAGACTGATGAGTTTTCTTGGTCGGCAGGATTGTGGCCAAATTTTCAAACTATTGGTTGGAGTCATTATATTGCAGGCGGAGACTTTAATGCTTCTGCTTTTTTAAGTGATTTTGATTTGTCCGCTAATGCTCTACGCGGCGAAAACTTTGAATTAGTCTTTTATGGCGATAAAAAAGATGAGAACGGCAGAGAAGTTTTTGGCGAGATAGGTACAGTAAAAAGTACAGTTCCTATTAAATTAATGGGTATACCTCGTAGTGTTGAATTAAAGTTAGGTGGGCAAATATTGGGTTCTGTGCCTATTGTTTTAAAACAATTAGATAGTAGTAATGCACCATGTAGTGTGGCTTTAGATTTAGGTACATCTAATACTTGTATGGCTGTGATGCGTAAAGAGGGCAAGCCCATTTCATTGGCTATGCTAGAAGGTGAGGTTTTAAGTGATGATGGCAAGTTATTACCCGATTTAACATGGTCAGCAGGTTATTTAAAAGCAGGGCGAAGTGGCAGATATCATCATCAAATTTTACCAGGTCTATTTTTTCAGTCTTTTAATCAAAAAAAACAGGGAGGTAATACGGAAAACCAAAGTATTCCTTCCGAATTGTTATTTGTTGCAGGTCGTAATGAGCAAGTTAAACCTAAAGCATATATCAAAACAGAGTTACAAAAGTATAAAGACTTTGGTGTGACTACAGAGTTGACTCACTTAGATCATAATGATCTTCCTATTGTTTCGCCATTGTGGACACCATTTCCTCCTAGTGTAGATGATAATGAGCGTCAAAATCTTATTAGGGCAGCTAGCTCACATGATCAAAACTATGTTGATAACTTTAAGTGGCCATTAAAAAATGGAGAAGCCTTTCAACGGGCATTCAGGGCAGCTTATCTAGAAAATATCTTGGCAGCGTGTTTTGCTACTTTAAAACACATGAACACAAGCCAGATTGTGAGTTTTACTGCAACTTATCCTGGTGCATTTGAT
>CAYMKA010000131.1:0-4985 GCA_964390935.1 uncultured bacterium | reverse complement strand
CATCCATTTTTTTAATAATTTCTTTAGCAGAAAGATTGATTTGAATATTTTCTGTAGCAATTAATTCAAAAGAAAAAACCAAAACTAAAAAAAGAACCATTAATATAGAAGCAAGTTTGTAACCGACTCGCATTGCATAAAGTTAACACAGGTTCCGTCGGCTTAACAGGTTTTTATATAATATTTTCCTGGCCTTAATTGAATTAAACTTTTTTTCTCTAGTTCAATTAATTTAAGACTCAGGGCCCCGAGATTAAGACCCGTTTTTGCCATCAATAAATCAATTCCGACGGGATCTGCATTCATTAAATCTAAGATATTTTTTTCTTCAGTAGTCAAAAGCGGCAGAGGCTTTGGTTCTTGAAAATTTGCTTCAGGATAAGACAATTTAAATTCTTCGAGAATGTCATTGGGATTTTGAATTAATTTAGCACCTTGTTGAATGAGCCGGTTAGGTCCTTCGGAAATTTCTTGATCGATGGGACCAGGCAACGCAAACACTTCACGGTTTTGATCAAGCGCATGTCGAGCAGTAATCATGGATCCGCTTTTAGCGCTGCCTTGAATAATAACTACGCCCATCGAAAGTCCTGAGATAAGACGATTTCTTTTAGGAAAAGTCCAGGTGTTGGCTTCAATCCAAGGGGCGAATTCACTCACAAGCAGCCCCTTTTCGTGCATTTGTTTAAACAAACTTTTGTGTGCAGCGGGATAAATAAAATGATGGCCATGACCTAAGACTCCCATTGTTTTTCCATGCGTCTCTAAAACACTTTGATGGGCGATGCCGTCCACACCTTGTGCCATACCCGACACCACACAAAATCCGGACTGACCCAAAGCACCTGCCAATAATTTACTTTGAGTTTCGCCGTAGTGATTACAAAGCCTTGTGCCTACCATGGCTATTTTAAGCGGGTGAGAAAAAAGTTTTCGGTCGCCTTGATAAAAAAGAATGGGCGGAGCATCTTCAATTTCTTTTAAAAGTTTGGGGTAATCTTTATCGTGCCAATCAATAGTAAAAATATTTTTTTCGACTTCCGCATTTTTGATACGTTGCCATTCGCGATCTAAATTTATTTTTTCTCTAAATTTTTTAAAAGCCTCAAAATTAAAAAAGATATTATTTTTGTCGCTACTCATCGGCGGAGCATTTTCGCTGTGCCAGGCTTTCTGGGGATCTCCAAAAAGTTTTATGAGTTTTTTTAGACTGTCAGTGCCCAGGCCTTTAATTTTTGACAAGGCGTAATAATATTTTGCAAATTCGGACATTTAGATAATTTCTCTAACGTTCAAGGTGCCAAATTGGCATCTTGAAGACTTGCACGACAAACACACAAGACAGTATTCAATCATGAGTAATAAATCCGATTTTTCGTTTTTTATCGGGGGGCGGGTTTAGTAAACGCTTTAATTCTTCAAAGGCTTCCAAAATCGTTTGAACACGGCCGTCGACTTTATTTAGTCTGGTGTCATATTTCTTTTCCAGTTCTTCTACTTTTTTACGAAGTTCTTCATTGGTGGAAACCATTTCTCTAAGTTGGTTAAACGTTTTTACTATTTGAATGCTTGCTCTCACTGCGATAGGAGTATTTAAAACACAGGCCAGCATCACAACTCCATGCTCTGTAAACACTTTGGGTAAAGAACCCCCTAAAACTTGTAGGGAAGGTATCACAGATTGTGATACCAGCATTTTTGTCTCTTCCTCACTAAGCACAAACATAAATTCCGAAGGGAATCGATCGCTGTTTCTTTTAACAGACTGATTTAATATGCGGGTTTGAGTACCAAAAAGTTCTGCTAAGTGTCGATCAATCAACACTTTTTTGCCGCGAATGACAAAAATTTTACGGTGGATCGTCTCGTTAGGTAATAAAAGATCTGATTTTTTGCTCATACAACATGAAATGCAAAATAGATGCCAATAAGATATTCTTGTAATAATAGGAGCTACCATGACTTTAGGAATCCACCATTTGGGATTAACCGTAGAAAATTTAGAAGAAGCCAAAGATTTTTTTGTGACTCTGCTGGGCTGGAAATTAGTTAAAGAAGATCCCTCTTACCCCAATGCTTTTGTGTCTGATGGAAATATTTTAATCACTTTATGGAAAACTCAAACTGACCAACCCACTGCCTTTAATCGCAAAACCAATATCGGTCTGCATCACTTAGCACTTAGAGTCGCTGATGAAAACGAATTAAACGAAACCTATCAAAAAATTGCTAAATCTAAATACAAAATCGAATTTGCGCCGGAATTATTAAGACAAGGTCCTTCTAAACATTTTATGGTTTACGGCCCCAGTCAAATTAGAATTGAATTTATTCATTATCTAACAAAATAAAAACGACCTAAGCCTTTGCAATCGGCAACTCATCCCAGCTGGTTGTATATAACGGAGACTTCATATTGCGCTGCGCTCGCCAAGGCCTTTCAATTCCACCCGCTCCTACAAACAGAAGTTCTTTGCGGTACTTTTTATTTAAATGATCTAAAGCCTGCATGACTAGGTCATTTTTTTGTTGTGCGGCTTCTGATTCAAAAAGTGTCAGTTGTTTTTGCGTCTTCTCCACCATTCCAAAAAATTGGATTCCTGCTCTTTTGTAAAAATAGTTTGGCTCATAAATTTTCTCAAGCAATTGATGCGCTTCTCGAATAAGTTCTAAAGTATTATCTGTCGCCGACATTAATTTTGTGCCTAAACTTTTTGAATAACTGGGCTGTTCATTTTTAGAAGGCGCATCAATAAAAACATACAAATACCCCGCCAAAGTTTTTTGAGAGCGTAATTTTGTGGCTGCCTGGCTGACGTAAACAGCAATCGCTTCTTTTAATTCAGAAAGACTGATCACGGCTCTTCCAAAAGAACGTGAACACAAAATTCCTTTGCGAACAGAACCCAAATCATCCCGGTGAATACAAGCAATCCCGCGCAACTCTTTAGCCGTACGAAGACCAGGCATTGAAAAGTTTTGTAAAATCCATTTGTCTTCTGATCTGGCCAATTGATCAGCGTGATAAATTTTATTCTCTTCATAGCGTTTGGAAAGTCTGCGACCAATGCCCCAAATAGATTGGACAGCGGTTTGTCTCAAAATTAATTCTTGGTTTGTTTCATCAATTTGAAAAATGCCCGATTCATTTTTTTTAGCATAGTCAGAAGCAAGTTTTGCCAAAGTTTTACTTGTGGCAATGCCAATAGAGACAGGAATGCCAGTCCATCTTTTCACAGTATCCCGAATAATTTTGGCTTCAGCCTGAGCACTCTCTTCTGAAGATAAAATTAAAAAAGCTTCGTCGATTGAATAGTATTCAATTTGATCTGAAAAATGAGCCAGCGTTTGCATGACTCGCTTCGATAAATCTCCATACAATTCAAAATTAGCTGAAAAAACGCTGGCGCCATTTTCTTGCAGTAAATTCTTAATCTTAAAATAGGATTCCGCAAAAGGAATTCCCAAATGCTTTGCTTCTTTTGAAATCGCAATGGCACAGCCGTCATTATTGGAGAGCACCACGACTGGCCGATCGGTTAAATCAGGTCGAAAAACTTTTTCGCAAGATGCATAAAAAGTATTGCAATCGACTAATGCAAATATTTTTTTAGCTGGGGACATGCAAAACCATGGTCACCACCCCAAAAAATTCGATAGCACTCTCTAAATTTTTTTTAATTTCAAAACCAGGATCAACGCCATTTGATAAAAATAATTTATTTTGAATACGAATTAATTTTCTAATTAAAAACTCTCCGTTCATCATGGCCACAACGGTCTTGCCAGGTTCAATGGCCAAAGACCGGTCCACAATCACTCGATCGCCAGAAACAATGCCAGCCTCTTTCATCGAGTTGCCCTCGACTCTAAATACATAGGTGCTCTCTGGATGTTGAATAAGGACTTGATTGAAATCGATAGTCGATGAGGCAAAATGTTCAGCAGGCGAAGGAAATCCCATAAGCACCTTTCGTGCTCATTAGGTTCCCCGCTAATGAGATAGTTTATTTATATAGTGGTGCGCCCGAATGGAGTCGAACCATCGACCTACAGAACCGCAATCTGTCGCTCTATCCAGCTGAGCTACGGGCGCAAAAATGATCTACGAAATACGGACGGGAATTTTAGCACAGACACGACTAACCATACGCTAAAAAATCCGATCGCTCCTGCTGTGATACTTTCTAAAAGAGGCGGGGTTTCAAAATGAAAAAGCGGTTTAAAGAAATTTAAATTTAAAGTAAGTCCTAAAAACAAAATGGCGCCGCCCATCACTAATTTTGAAACTAAAGAATCGAATAAAATAATTCTCAAATAAGATTTGTGCCAGGACAGGTTCGCCACAATCAATGAGAGGTTGCCGCAGACCAGCGTCACAAACATCAGGGCTCTGGAAATGTCCGCACTAAAATGAGCCAGCGACCAGCCGTAAACCCCTAGGGCAGTCGCCAAAACTGCCAGCCCCTTCACAAAACTAAAAACCATTTCGCTGTAACCAAAAAGCGGTTTAGCCGGATCGCGAGGAGCACGGGCCATAATATTTTTTTCTTCTTTTTCCGCTTCAAACGCAAGGGTGCAAGCCGGATCAATAACCAGTTCTAAAAATACAATGTGTGCTGGCAAAAGTGCCAGCGGCCATTTGAGCAGCACCGGAATCATGGCCATGCCTGCAATTGGAATATGAATTGAAAACACATAACTCATCGCTTTTTTAATATTGTCAAAAATTTTACGGCCCTGACGAATGCCCGCCACAATCGAAGCAAAATGATCATCGGTCAAAATTAAATCTGATGCTTCGCGGGCCACGTCTGTCCCGCGTTTACCCATCGCAATGCCAACATCTGCCCGCATAAGACTCGGGGCATCATTTACACCATCACCTGTCATTCCCACCACACAGCCGCTGGCTTTAAGAGCATTTACGATTTTTAATTTCTGTTCCGGCACCATACGCGCGCAGACGTTAATGGTCTTTAATT
>CAYMKA010000130.1:0-4999 GCA_964390935.1 uncultured bacterium | reverse complement strand
ATATTTAAAGATAAGCCAGTGAGTTTGAGCGCAATAAAAGCGCCGGTGACACTAAAAGGCAGTGCTAATAAAACAAGCACTGGGTGTAAGAAACTGTTGAACTGAGAAGCAAGCACCATGTACGCCACAAAGATCCCTAAGACCAGAGCGAGCAATAAACTGTTTGTGGATTCTTTCATGGTCTGAGAACTTCCTGAAAATACGGCGCGATACCCTTCAGGCAGTGTTTCTTTTGTCATTTTTTCAATATAAGCCACCGCTTCCCCTTGAGATTTACCGGGCGCAACGTTGGCAAATAAACTAATAGAACGTTCACGGTTTTTGCGAGTGATTGAAAGTAGGGTTGGTTTTTCAACAACGGTCACAATGTCAGATAAACGCACCAGCTCTCCGCGATTGTTGCGGACCCAGATTTTTTTAATGTCTTTTGAAAGCAGTCTTTCGCTGTCTTCTAATTTTACTCGAACGTCATAACGTTTACTGTCGTGAGTGTATTTGCCGACGCGAAGACCGCCAAAGAGCGCTTGAATGCTGGTGCCAATATTAGCCATGCTGACTCCATGTAAATCAGCTTTTTCACGGTTAGGAATAATTTGAACTTCAGGCATTCCAGTTAAATAATCACTGTCCACGTCAATCATTAAACCCGAGTCGAGCATTTTCTTTTTAAGCATTTCGCTAAGACTACCTAACTCGTCCCAATTAGGACCCCGTAAATTAAATTCTACTGGAAAACCACGTTGTGCCGAAAAACCGGCCAGCGATAAATCCTGCACAATCGCTTTTTCAACACCCGGAATTTGCATGAGCATTTTGCGGGTCATGCCCATTAACATTTTTTGAGTGACTTTTATTTTTTTATTGCCAGAAACAATTTCAGGACGATCATCAATCGGTTTCATCGTAATAAACATAAAACCGGTATTGACGTCTCCTCCGCCAAAACCACCCACCGCTGCAAAATATTTTGAAACTCCAGGAAGAGTGACGAGTTTGGCTTCTGCTGCTTTAAAGACTCCGTCAGTAAATGTAATCGAAGAACCAAGCTTAGTTTGCAATCTCACTAAGAAACGACTTTGGTCCTGTGCCGGCACAAATTCTTTATTTAAAGTTTTAACAAGCATGATCGAGAAAAAGAAAAAAGCGAATGCGCCGATTAAAACAATTCCGCGACGATTGAGGCAGGTGATTAAAATTTTATGATAGCTCTTGGTGAGATTTTCTAAACTATGTTCCATCCATAATGCGATGGCGTTGCTTGCGCCAACTTGTAAGAACTGCGAACAACGCATCGGAGCAAGGGTTAAAGCTTCTAAAAGCGAGATAGCAACGGCGACCGAAATAGTCATCCCAAACTGAAAGAAAAATTTACCCATGATGCCGTCCATAAAAACAATGGGAGCAAAAATAGCCAAAATCGCAACAGACGCTGCAGCGGCCGCAAAAGTAATTTCTCGAGCTCCTACCAGGGCTGCCTTCATTTTGGTTTCGCCCATTTCGCGGTGACGCACAATATTTTCTAGAACCATAATGGCATCATCCACGACGATTCCAATCACAAGTGATAGTCCAAGCAATGTAAAAGTATTGAGAGTGAAATTGAGCATGTGTAAGAAAATAAATGTTCCTAAAATAGAAGTCGGAATGGCCAAGATGACGTTCAACGCCGAACTAAATGACCCTAAAAATAACCAACACACAATTGAAGTGAGAATGGCTGATAACACCAGCGTGGTATTTAATTCGTGAGTCGATTCCTCAATAAATTTGGTGGTATCGAAAACGACTTCTAGGCTGGTGCCTTTGGGCAGAATTTTTTGAATTTCTTCTGCGCGTTTTTTGACACCCACTGCCACCTCGACTGCGTTGGTTCCGCGCTGTTTGCGAATCCCTAAACCAATTGTGGGTTTTTGGCCCGAACGCGAAATGCGACGGATGTCGTCCAGACCGTCTTCGACACGGCTGACATCACCCAATCGAAAAGTTTTCCAAATAGGACTTCCGCTTCGGCCCTGGATAATCATGCGTGTAAATTCGTTAAGGGTTGCGGCTTCTCCGAGCATGCGCACGTTGAGTTCTTGCTTGGGGTTTTCAATACGACCTGCGGGAACTTCGGTGTGCTGAGTTTGAATGGTATTAATAATGTCTTGAACCGTTAGATCTCGATCAACCATTTTTTGATTGTTTAACCAGACTCTCAAATTCGGTTCGAGGTAACCCCCCAAGATGACTTCACTGACACCAGGAGCTGTTGTGAATTTGTCTTTTAAATGGCCCTTAGCGAAATCGATCATTTCTCTAAAAGGACGTTCTCCTCTAAAAGCCAGCCACATAATGGGTTGATCTTCAGGATTACTTTTTGAAATCACTGGCGCATCGATGCCTGTCGGTAAGTTACGTTGAGCTTGAGCTAGTTTGGTTTGAACTTCTTGCAATGCAACGTCAATATCTTTATTTAAATTAAATTCAATGGTGATCGTGGTCGAACCTTGCTTAGAAGTAGAAGATAATTCTTTGACGCCTTGCACCGTCATGATGGCGTCTTCTAAAACGTCAGCAACTTGAATTTCCATTACTTCGGGAGAAGCCCCTTCTAAAGTGACAGACACAGATAAAATTGGGAAATCAACGTCAGGCAATTGACTGATCCCCATTTTAGAAAAGCCCACGTAACCAAACACCATAAGACCCAGCATGAGCATCCAGGCAAAAACGGGTCGCTTAATTGATAAATCTGACAGGGTCATGGCATTTCCTCAAAAAATATTTTTAATTGGATCCAGCTTGATTTGATTTGAATTTCATTAGCATCCAAACGTCTCTTGTTTTCGACTAAGGCTGCAAAAGCTTGATTCACTTCTAAATTGTTAGTGAGGCCCAAGGAGTATTCATTTTTTATCATCTGGTAACTTTTTTTAGATTGCTCGTACGCATCCGTAAAGTATTCATGTTGTTTTAACAGTGATTGGTAGTTTCCATACATCTGGACTAACTGCAGTGACTGCTCACGTAGTGTTTTGTCATAAGTCGCATCCACTTGTCTTAACTGCGATTCTGTTTGAGAAATGAGACCCCATTCAGTTCCACCTTGAAATAAAGCCATGTCTAAAGATAACGCGACATCCCATTTAATCGGATCAAGAGCTGGCTGGCGTTTTAAATAATAATTTCCTTGAAATGCAATGGTGGGCCAAAGATTGCTGGTGTTCACTTTTAACTGGTCGGCATAATAGTTTTTTTGATACTTTAAAATAAGAAATTCGTTTTTACTGGTAATTTTTTCGGCTAAAGTTTCAATTGCGGGCAATGCAGAAGTAGAAATTTTATCTTGCAAAGCGAGTTGACTTTCATTGACCCCAATCAACGAAGCTAATGTTTCTCTGGCAGATAAGAGGGCTTGATCGTTTTGAGCAATCTGAGCCATAAATGTCGAAAGTTGTGATTGCACGTTGAGTAGTTCGCTTTGTCTTGATTTCCCCAGACGCACTCTTGTTTTTAATTCTTCAATGCGGGCAAGAGTTGCTTTTTTAGACTCATTTAAATTTTGATCTTCTCTTTGTAGTCGCAAAATTTCTAAAAACTGTGCTGACAATTGTGAAAATAATTGGCGCTTGTTTTGAGCTAATGTTTCCCGCTGCATTGCAATTTGTGATTCTAAAGAGTGCAGAGCGGCGGATTCTCGAAATCCGGTAAAAAGAGTTTGTTTAAAGTTAAAGCGGTAATTGGGTTGATCTCCGGCAGTAAAAGGATTGAGCGCTCCTGAACCGACTCCACTGGTGTCTTGCAAAGTGTGAGTTCCTAAAAAATGAACCTGGGGCATCACGGTTCCAAACGTTTGTTGATAAATCGCTTCATTTTGAATCACGATTTCTTTTTGAATACGGATATTTTCATTGCGACTGACGGCCATTTGGTACATGACATCTAAACTGAGCGGCATGGGCTCCGCCTGTAAGCTTCCTATGATCATCGAAAAAGAAATTAAAGATAAAAAAACCTGTGATTTACGCATAGCAGAAAATAGATTAGCACTACGTACCTATCTTGAGTACTAGACAAAATGTGACACGCACTCGCAAAAAAGACGGATGCGAAAATATTGGAGATAAGCTATATTCTTGGCCCCATGGTCACAAGGCAAACCACCAAAACAAAAACAGATTGGGATTTTTTAAATCTGCCTAAAGAAGTTTCTACTATATTAGAGGCTGCTCCCCATGTTGTTGTGCCGACCAGTTCTGAACAGCTGGCTCAGATGGCAGTGATCAATGCTAATGCAGCTGGTTTTCATGAAGTGGCTTATGACGTTCCTGGTAAAGGGAAGGTCGTTGAGTCTTATGTCAGTAAAGTCCGAAATGGAATTCTTGTTAATTGCCCCGAACCTTATATGCGCCGCCGTGATCCTGACTGCACTTACATCGGCGACGATTTACCAACTGATAAAGTACGCTTCAAAGATAAATTTAAAAAAGATTTTGAATCGGTTCGCCAAGACACTTATGAGTGGTTAAAAAAACAAGAGCTTTGTGTGTTTCCTTTTATCGCCGGTCAACCGGGTAAAGGTGTCGAAGCCGTTGTGGTTGCTCCAGCTAACGCAGGTTATTTTGCGTTTGGCTTATCGCTACTACAGGGCATGCTCTCTCCCGATCAAGTTGGAAAAGATTTTAATCCTCGTGCCATTATTTATGTGGCTCCTCCGTTTAGACATACTCATTTTGATGGCAAGCAAGTGGTTGTTCATAATCGCTTGAAAGAAATTCATGAACTTTTTAGTTATAACTTATATCCAGGTCCGTCGGCTAAAAAAGGAGTGTATGGAATTCTTTTAACACTTGGCGAAAAAGAAGGCTGGGTCACTAATCACTGTTCTGCAGTGCAAGTTGTGACTCCTTATGAAAATACCGTCACTTTTATGCACGAGGGGGCCAGCGGCAGCGGCAAAAGCGAAATGCTTGAACATATGCATCGTCAGGAAGATGGTTCGCTTTGGTTTGCACAC
>CAYMKA010000129.1:0-5051 GCA_964390935.1 uncultured bacterium | reverse complement strand
CGTTTCTGAAGATAAAACATAACTCTCCGCATGCATATTGTGTTCGCGAATATCATCAACACTCACTGGCCGAAAAGTTCCAACGCCCACATGCAAAGTGAGTTCTGCCGTCTGAACATTTTTATTTTTTAATTTTTCAAATATTTCAGAAGTAAAATGAAGTCCTGCCGTTGGCGCAGCCACCGCACCCGGTTCTTTAGCATAAACGGTCTGGTAATGTGTTTTCAATTTTTCCTGTGAATTTTTATTGGCAATATATGGCGGAAAAGGCATCTCACCTAATTGTTCCATGACATCCCACGGATTTTGATTTCCAAAATTTAAAATGCGATTTCCATTGTCTAAAACATCTTCCACGATCACTTCAAAGTGTTGAATGGTTATGGCATGACCTTTTTTGATTTTATTCGCCGGACGAATTAATGCTTCAAATTTATTTTGCGCTATGGGTTTAAGAAGAAGGATTTCGATTTGGGCGCTGCCCTCTTTTTTAACGCCCCACAATCTGGCCGGAATCACTTTGGTGTTATTAAACACCAGTAAATCTCCAGGATTTAAATAATCTAAAAGATTTTTAAACTTCTGATGTTCTATCTTTTGAGTTTTACGATCATAAAAAAACAAACGACTGGCATCACGAGGATTAGCTGGCTCCTGGGCAATAAACCCTTCCGGCAAATCAAAAAAATAATCAGCCGTTAAAAAACTCATGCCTGCGTCAAAGACTTTCTGGCAAAATTTTCGGGGATATCAAAATACTTAGAAATATTTTTTAGAGTCAAAATTTCTTTAGTTGGTCCATAAAGAGCCGGTAACGCAGGATGTAAAAGTACGATTTCGTCGCAATAGTGACTGGCTAAAAACATAGAATGAAACACGATCAGAAAAGAATCACGCATATGGGTAACTCTATTTTTCAATAAATCTAAAATTTCAATTTGATGTTTTAAATCAAGATGCGCTGCGGGTTCGTCCAATAGAACCAAACTTGTTTCTTGAGCCAAAGTTTTTGCCAAATGCACACGCATTAATTCTCCTGCCGATAATTCATTCAATGTTTTTGAAAGCAGCGATTCCAGCTCTAGCTCTTGAAATTGTTTTAAAAGTTTGGAGGTGTTTGCTTGTGAACCCCAGGGGATTTCCCATAACGATTGATGATTCAAAGTCCCAAACTCAATGTAATCGCTCACGTTAATAGAGGGAGCAGGCGTTACCGGCGGCAGCATGAGTGCCACTTTTTTTGCCAATCTGCTAGACCGCATTTTATAAATATCTTCATCCCACAAGTAAACGTAGCCTTCATCTGGAGTTTTTAAACCACCCAATGCCTTTAAAAGAGTCGATTTACCACAGCCATTTAAACCTAAAACCCCCACCAGTTTTGAAGATTCAATCTGCAGTGATAGATTTTTAATCACTATTTTATTTTCATAAGCGAGAGTTAAGTTTTTTATTTGATACATAATTTTAGTTATACTTTTTTTGAGCCAGGATACGTAAAAAAAGCGGTGCACCAATTAAAGCAGTAATAAGTCCGACAGGGAGAACCAGCGGAGTCATATGCGCCAATAAATCAGCAGTTAAAAGAAGAACGGCGCCAAGCAGTGCGCTAAATGGCAACAAAACTTTATGATTGGTGCCAACAAAACTACGCGCTAAATGCGGGACCACTAAGCCCAAAAATCCAATCACTCCCACATTTGAAACCGCATAAGCCACGAGCAAACTCGATAACATTAAATAAAAAAAACGAAGTCGTGACGGGTTTTTACCAAGAGATTTTATTTCATCGTCTCTAAGCGTAAATAAATCGAGTCCCTTGGAAAAAAAAACTAAAATGAGGGTCACCACAAAAAAAATGGTGGCGATATCTGAAATAGTTTTAAATGGTAAATGAGCAAGGTCTCCCAGTAACCAAAACATCATGCTTTTTTCGTGACCTGTTGTAATTTGCATTAAAAACATGACAGCTGTAGTAAAAAAAGTATTCACCATCACTCCGCTTAAAATAATTGACAGGATAGAGAAGCGGCTGGGTGCCGCACATAAAATGACAATCAGCAGAGCCATGATTGCAAAAAAGAAGGCCATTCCGGTCACGGCATAAAAACCAGACACAATAGCGAGGGCTGCTCCAAAAGCAGCTCCGCTAGAAATTCCTAAGAGATAGGGTTCTGCTAAATCATTTCGTAGTGTGGCTTGAGTGACACAACCTGCTACCGATAGCAAAGCTCCAATTAAAATGGCAGTAAGAGCTCGCGGTAAACGAATTAAAAAAACAATATCGTGAAAAAGCTGATCGGGATGATTCCCCAGAATCACTTTAATAAATTGCTTAAACGTTAAGTTAACATAGCCTTGTTTGAGAGAGAGTACGAATAAAACGACAAGCAAAAAAGAAAAAAGCAAAAACAGGCCCCCCTTAGTCCCCCCTGAAGGGGGGAAACGATTCTCCCCCTTTAGGGGGATGGGGGGCTTATTTGTTTTCATGTAGCAATTGATACAACATTTCCAGCCCATCGACTAAACGCGGACCTGGTCTTAACAGTAAATCTGGATTGGGGAAAAAAATAATTTTTTGATTTTGCACAGCGCTTAACTTAGCCAGTTCTCCTTTTTGAAAATAATTTGAATATTTTTTTAAAAAGACAATCACCTGCGGGTTATCCGCAATAATCATTTCATCAGTCACCGTCGGATATGCCATTGAAAAAGTTGAAGCCTCTTTGGCCAAAATATTTTTTCCTCCAGCTAAAGTAATCATTTCATTTAAATAACTATCCTTGCCCACGGCCATCAGTGGCGTGTCCCACACTGGCATTAAAACGGTCTCCTCTTTTTGACGACTCGCTTTTTTTTGAACGGCCTGGGTGCGTCGATTAATATTTAAAGTAAGTTGTAACGCCTGCCCTTTTTTGCCAGTTAAATCTCCCAAGTAAGCGATGGTTCCTTCGAGCTCGGAAAGATTGGTGATATTCATTTGAACGACTGGAATTTTTAAACTGCGCAGCTGTGCAATTACCGACAAATCGCTTACATCTGAATAAACCACTAGATCAGGTTTAAAAAATACAATTCGCTCTAAAGAGGGGCTGCCGAAAGGTCCAGTTTTGTCCTTACGCTGTGCTTCTACTGGATAATCACAATCATTCGTAACAGCCACGAGTTTATCTCCCGCACCAATGGCATAAATAATTTCAGTTAAGTTTGGGGCCAATGAAACAATACGGGTTACAGGTTTTTTAATATTCTGTGTTGGATCCGTAGGTCCACAGCCCAGAAGCATAGCCAAGACGGCATATAATAGAAGAAACTTTTTCATATGTGACGGTTTATTATCCTAAAATTGACCTTTCAGGCCTAGGGTGATGAAACGAGGTGCACCCGGATAGTTTCGATCGACCAGGGTCGTTCCAAATTGCTCGCTGTAATCGGCATTAAAAATATTATCGACGCGGCCAAAAACATTAAAAGTTTCATTTAATTTTTGAGACAAGTAAAAATCGATCGTCACAAAGGGGTCTAAAACTTTGGTTTGATAAGTTACAGTCGTCACAACAGTTTGCTCATAGTATTTGTAGCGCACACCGACATATCTCGCCTGCAGACGACTGAAGAATCCCCCCTCAGACTCATATTCAAGACCCAAAACTTGAATGGTTTCAGGCAAATCAGAAAGCGTTCGATCTACAAAATTAGAAGCACCCGTTGAAATATTATTCACTTCTTTGCGAGTCTGGATATTTTGCATAAGAGTTATCGAGTAATCGCTTTTCCAGGATTCATTCCAATAATGTTGAACAGTAAATTCCAACCCCTTAATTTTGGCTTTCTCAATATTTTCGGGATAGTAATAACTGTTACTGGAAGGAACAAACTGAATCATGTTATCGATATCTTTATAAAAAAATTCAGTCACAAAATGAGTCTGCGTCCCTAAAAGATATTCAACGCCTAAATCAAAATTAGTGGCCGTCTCACTTTTTAAAGTGGTGAGATCAATATTAATACCTGTTCCTAAAATTTCAGAAGGGTTAGGCGCACGAAACGAACGGCTCACCGCCGCTTTCACTAATAAGTTTTGATTAATATTGTAGTTAGCCCCTACATGGGGAGAAAGTTGAGAGCCATAAGCTTTTTGAGAATCGAGACGCAATCCTCCGCTCAAAAATAAATCACTGGTGGGAGAAATTTTTTGGACAACCCATAAAGCCTGAGCATTGGTTTTAAAACTGTCATCAATAATCGAAGTCACACTGTTATTGAGATTGGTGTCAGTTCCCGAATTGTTATATTGAAACTGTTTTAGCTCTGCCCCCACAATGGTTTTTTGAAGCGGCGAATGATCTATCAGTAAATCAATTTTCTGAGTAAGCACAGTAGAGTTAATTTTATTTTCATAAAGATGTTGATTGGGTGTGGGAGAAACAGAATCAAAATATTTACTTTTAGCATTTAAATTATTTTGTTCCATTCCTAATAAATAAAATAATTTTAAAGTTTGAGAAATCGTGAAGTCGGTTTTAAAAGCCAGTCCTAATTCGTTATCGCTTTGGCGATCAAATAAACTATTCACTTGATCATTGTTACTAAAATTTCCCAGCGTTCCGGCTTTGGGTTTGGGTCCGGGGAGGCCTGTTTCGGAACCATAGTATCTAACTTGCACATTCATTAAGATATCTGGTTTAAATTGATACTTTATTTTTTCGAGTAAAAATAATTGATGATAGTCACTGTTGTCGCGAAAGCCCTCTCCGCCCGCCTGACCTAGAATCGTTTTGAAAAATAAATCTCCACTACTGGTTTGATGCATAAGACTCGAGCGGTTATTGCCGTCAGATCCACCAGAAATGACGTAATCAAACTGTGTTGTGTTTGGATTTTGAGAAGTGCGAGAGCGAAGAGAAATAACACCGCCCAATGCATCGGCTCCATATATAGAAGATCCACCAGTTTTTAGAATTTCGACTTCTCCTAAAAATTCTGGCGGGATCACAGATAAGTTGGCACCCCCGGTGTATCCGTTATTAAGGGGCAAATCATCAAACATC
>CAYMKA010000128.1:0-5075 GCA_964390935.1 uncultured bacterium | reverse complement strand
CAAAATTTAATCCCTTTGTTAAAAGTAAAATTATTGAAGCTATTATTAAAAAAGCGATAAGCCTTGCCCAAATTAAACCAGAAGATCCCGCTGTTATTAAATTTGATGATGTTAAAAAAATGGTAAGTCAAATTGAGAAAGCGATAAATCAAAACTCCAACATTGGCGATAGCGAAACAGCTAAAGCATTGAGAGTCGCTCAGGGCGGAACACTTGCCAGTTTTATTGGTAGTTTAAATTCGCAAGAAAGAAGATTTATTGCACTCAATATTAGTGATATGCAAAAGAAAACAGACAAAATGCTTCAAAGAGTTGAGAGCCTTTTGACTGGAAATAATTTTGATAAATTGAGTCCCGAAAAAGAAAGTATTATCTTGAAAGGTGTGGATGATCTCGCTGATTTAATTAAAAAAATTAGATCCGGAATTACTTCATTTACTTCTTCTGAAGAGCTGACCATGATTGCAAATAACTTAGATAAAGCCCAGGGTTTAGAAAAAGAATTAGAAAATAAAATTTCTTAAGGTTTTGAAAAGAAAGAAGGGGCATTGGCGTGATAGCAGAAAAACTTCAAGAAATTTTAACTGACGTTAAAGAAATTAAATCAGAAGTTGATTTACAAAAACAAGAGCTAGAAGCTCTTTTAAGTGAAGATGTTAGTGAATCAGAACAATCCATTGAACAATCACCCAATCAATTACTCGAAAAATCTGAAACTCAAAATATTTTAGATCAACTGGAAGAACCGACTAATATTTCTACTTTATCAGGCATTCAAAAAAGCCGTGCGATTCAACAAAAAATCGAATTGCAAAATATTAAAGGTCAATCATTGGCTATGACTATTCCTGAAATCGCCGATCGCGCAGTTTTTCGCAGTGTTTTTCAGATTTTATTTCAAGCTCAAAGAGTTAAAGAACAGCTCGATTTAGCTGTTTTGAGCGATTTATACGATGAGTTAGTAATTGGAATGGAAAGTGCTCGCTTATCTTCTGAACAAAAAACGATTATTTCTGCATTATCTGTACAAGTTGAAGAGTTGAAGCTAGAAATGACCAAGCCAGTCACAGAACAATCTGTTGAAAAAATTAAAGACTTTGAAAAGTCGTTAGATGAAAAAATTGAAACGATTAATCAATGGGTTGAACCTTATTTTGGAATTTTTGAAAATTGATTAGTTTTTCTGATGTTTTTTCTTTTTAGGACCAGTGCTTAATAGAAAATCACGTGCACCAGGCACTGTTAGAGGAATAATTATATGGAAAACCAAAAACATCATCAGCATCATTCCGGCCATAGTTAGTAGTGAAGCTAATTGAGGACTAATCATTTTATTCCCCCTTCTTGAACGATACCATTCCTGCCCATATCAATGCAACGGCACATATGAATATACCTCCAATCAAATATGACTGATTGCCTTCTTTAGCTGTTAATTGACCTATGACTAGAGATACTAAAATGACTTGATACGATTTTACTAAAACATCAATTAAAAATTCTTGATAACGTTTCATGGTGAATTAGATTAAATTTTCATGCCAACTGGTTTTTGAACGGTTTAAATAAAAAATTTATAATGTGTCGAAAGAGAACACAGCTAGTCAAAAAGTTGACGATTAATTAGATAATTCTGGAAATCAAAACTGTTCCCAGCCCCAAGAGTATCAAAAACCCCATCACGTCCGTAAATGTCGTTAACCAAATTGATGATGCCAGAGCCGGATCAATTTTTAAACGTTTGAAAATTAACGGTATCAAAGCACCGGCCATGCCTGCAATAATCATGTTTCCTAACATCGCTGCAAAGATAATCCCTGCTAACCAAATATTTTTGGTGAAAAAATAAGCCATCGAAGCAGTGAGAAAACCCGAAATGGTTCCATGCACTAACCCAAACAAACTTTCTTTTAATAAAACTTTTAAAAAATCTTTAGGAGCGACTTCATCAAGTGACAAGCTTCGAACGACAATAGTTGCGGTTTGAGTTCCTGAGTTTCCCCCTTGTCCTGCGACAATCGGCATAAAGGCGGCGAGTACCGCCACTTTTGAAATAGTGCCTTCAAAACGAGTGACTGTGTAAGCTGATAAAAACGCTGTTCCTAAATTAACAATTAACCAGGGAATACGACGCATGAGTGATCCTAAAAGAGGGCTGAGGGCTTTTTCTTCACCAGATGAAATACCTGCAAAACGAAAAATATCTTCACTGGATTCTTCTTTTAAAACGTCCACCACGTCATCAATCGTAATGACGCCGACCAAACGTTTTTGGGGATCAATGACGGGCAGTGAAATGATGTCGTACTTTGAAATGACTTCTGCGACTTCTTCTTGGTCAGTGCTGACGCTGACCGAAGGATATTTATCATCAGTAATTTTTAAAATATCTTCGTCGCCTTCTTTAACAAGTAAGTCGTTTAGAGCCACAGCCCCGATTAAATGACCTTCAATGTCGGTCACATAAACCATGTAAAAAGTTTTACGAGTAGGCAGTTCGAAACTTTTGATTTTAGCGACCGCTTGCTTCACGGTTAAATTTTGAGGAACAGAAATATATTCTTTTTGCATAATTCCGCCGGCGGTGTCGGGTTCGTATGAAAGTAAAATTTCGACATCGCGGGCTTCACTTTTCATATTTTCTAAAATTTCGCCGGCTTGTTCTTGAGGCAGAGTCGCAATAATGTCGGCCGCTTCGTCAGCCGGTAATTTGTTAATGAGGCCTGATGCGGTTTCAATCCCCAGTTTAGTAACCAGGGCTTGCTGTTTTTCTAGATCCATTTCTTTTAAAACTTGAGTGGCTTGGGCAATTTTTAATTTGTTAATAAATTTCACTTGGTTATTGAGTTCTAAAGTTTGAACTTCTTTAGCAATGTCGGCAGGATGGTGATCTTTAAATAGTTTTTGAATTTCTCGCACGCGCATATGCAAGATAATCTCGCGGATCGACTCTTGTTTTTGTTCTTCTTTGATTTCTGTGATTTCGGAAGGCATCCCTAATTTTATTTGATGTTACTCATATATAATAGAGGAACATGAGTTTTTCATTAGTGACCGGGGGAGCAGGTTTTATTGGTTCTCACGTGGCTAGACAGCTGCTAAATCAAGGTAAAAAAGTCGTGGTCTTGGACGATTTGTCTGGTGGTTTTAAAGATCATGTTCCAGCCGGTGCTATTTTTATTGAAGGTTCAATTTGTGATCAAAACCTAGTAAAGAAAATCTTTAAAGAATATGCCTTTGAAGCAGTTTTTCATCTGGCCGCCTATGCGGCCGAAGGTCTTAGCCATTTTATTAAGCATTTCAATTATCAAAATAATGTTTTGGGCAGTATCAATCTGATTAATGCTTCCATTAATTCAGGGGTGAAATGCTTTGTGTTTACTTCCTCCATTGCCGTTTACGGGGCGGGGCAACTGCCTATGCGAGAAGACATGATTCCAGAGCCAGAAGATTCTTATGGCATTGCCAAATTAGCCGTTGAGCAAGAATTGCGGGTTTCGCACGAGATGTTTGGTTTAAATTATGTGATTTTTCGCCCCCACAATGTTTACGGAGAGCAGCAAAATATCGGTGATAAATATCGCAATGTGATTGGTATTTTTATGAATCAAATCATGCAGGATTTGCCGGTGACTATTTTTGGAGACGGCGAACAAACTCGTGCGTTTTCTTACATTGAAGAAATGGCTGAAACGATTGCGGAGAGTGCATGGAACCCCAAAGCTTATGGAGAAATTTTTAATATTGGAGCTGACCAACCTTATACGGTTAATGTTTTGGCTGACGCAGTTTTTAAAGCGATGGGGAAAAATACAGGTAAAAAATATTTGGAAGCACGCAATGAAGTGAAACATGCTTACTCGGATCATTCGAAAGCTGAGAAATTATTAGGATATAAAAATACCATTAGTCTTGAAGAGGGTTTGTCACGAATGGCAGCGTGGGCAAAAAAAGCCGGACCCCGCCGCGGAAAACTTTTTGAAAATATTGAAGTGATGCAAAAAATGCCGGAGTCCTGGGCTAAAGAATTTTTATAGTGTTTGACAAAAAATAATATTTTGTAAGAAAATCCCTCCCAACACCGGCGATTTAAGTTTTCGCAACTTGCTCCGGTATATAAATGTGCTAAAGCGTGAAGGAATAAAAGGTTAGTTTCAAATTCAAAAACCTCCTTCGAACACTTAGCTCGAAGGAGGTTTTTTGTTTTAGAGCGAAAATAAAAGATAAAGAATGAACAACAGGTAAAGTAATTTACCGGCGGGATTTAAGCCAATTGCAGCCGCCTAAAAAAATGCTAAATAGCGAAATCCCTATTTGGTCTGCATTGGCTTCTATATGAATAGGAGCAAACAATGAATTTAAATAAAGTCCCCTTTATTTTGCTTTTTGTTTTAGGGCTTGCGGTTTTGCCAGCAGCGCAGACAGCAACCTCAGCTGCGACGATCGAAGAACGTCTAAACGTTTTAGAACGTAAAGTAGAAGTTCAGGAAGAAATCGAAACCGGTAAATTGAAAACCGGTGCCGGTTTAGCAGTGGGAAAAGACGGTTTTGTTATTAAAACCAATGACGGCACTTCGCAATTAAAAATTCGTGGCTATTTTCAATATGATTCTAGAAGTTTTATTGATGATAATGCTGTTCCTCAAACCAGCGGTTTTTTAGTAAGACGTATTCGCCCCAGTTTTGAAGGAACGGTTGGAAAGTATTTTGATTTTAAATATGTGCCGGATTTTTCTGGCAGCGCTGTTGCAGTGCAAGACGCTTTTGCTGATGTGAAATTTTTTCCTGAATTTACTTTTCGTGCCGGGAAATTTGCTCCGCCAGTCGGTCTAGAAAGATTACAGTCATCGGCCACGACTTTCTTTACTGAAAATGCTTTGCCCACTAACCTTGTTCCTAATCGTGATGTGGGATATGAATTTTATGGCAGCTGGTGGGAAGGTTTAGCGAATTATGAATTAGGTATTTTTAACGGTGTCGCAGACGGTGGTTCTGGCGATACTGATTTAGACGATAACAAAGATATTGCAGGTAGATTGTTTTTACAGCCTTTTCAAGCTGCAGATTTTAGTTGG
>CAYMKA010000127.1:0-5158 GCA_964390935.1 uncultured bacterium | reverse complement strand
CTGAAACTCTTTTAATAGACATGGTTCGTGAAAAAATAGAACGCGATTTTCCAAATGTGCCTTTTGCAGCCAACAAGCATTTTTTTGGTTATGAAGGACGCTGTGGAGCGCCCACTCTATTTGATTTGGCTTATACTTATAATTTAGGTTTAACAGCAGGTTCTTTAGTGTTAAGCGGTTACAGCGGTTATATGGCCAGCATGACCGATTTAGATCAGGGCGGAAAACCTGTTGCCATTCCTTTGCCTGGCCTTATGAATATTGAAAAACGCAGTGGTCACGATGAAATGGTGATAAAAAAATATTTAGTTGATCTCAATTCTCCAGCTTTTGAATATTTTGCTTCACGCCGTGATGCCTGGGCCAAAGAAGATATTTTTTCTTCGCCGGGACCGCGACAACTGTGGGGACCCACCTCTCACCAAATGCCAATTAATGTGGCATTGAACAGCGGTTATAAAAGCTTAGATTTTCATCTGTAAAACATACGTCGGGCTGATTAATTTATCTTTTCTGTTGGATTGAAATAACGCGTATAAAGTCTTGAAGCGTGGGCATACCTCCCTCAGGAGATAACCACATGGCACGTTTCGAAGAAGAATTTAATCAATCGGATTTAAATAAAGTTTTAACAAAAGACTTGGTGTCTTTAAATGTTAAAGTCAAAACCCTTCAGTACAAAATGGATTTCGGATCCACTGAAGTGGTCATCAAAATGGGCTTAAACTAAAACAGTCTTTACATTAAATTTCACTCGCTTCAAAATCAGGGATGGCTACCAAAATAAAAGTAGCGGTTCTAGGAATTACGGGTCTCACCGGCGAAGAATTGTTGCGCATTTTTGAAAATCATTCCGGAGTAGAAGTTGTTTCAGTTTATTCACGAACTCCTCAAAAGCTAAAAGATCTATACCCCCACTTTAAAAAATTTGCCCATTTAAACGTAGATGTTTTTACTGTAGAGCACCTCAAAAAAAGTGGAGCCCAAGTTGTGTTTATTGCTTTGCCGCATGGACAAGCCATGGAGTTTGTCCCCAAAATTTTGGAAGCAAATATTAAAGTAATTGATTTGGGTTCAGATTTCCGCCTTCAAGACATTGCGACCTATGAAAAATGGTATCAAAAACATACTGCGACAAGTTTTGTGCCTAAAGCGGTTTACGGACTCTGTGAATTTAATCGAAATGAGATAAAGAAAGCAGATCTTATTGCAAATCCAGGTTGTTATGTGACGAGCGCGACATTAGCGATTAAACCTTTGATCGAGGCAGGACTCATAGAAAAAGAAGATATTATTGTGGATGCAAAGTCTGGGGTGAGTGGTGCAGGGCGTGAAGTTTACTCTCAAGAAAGAAGAGAGCAGTGGGAAGATAGTTTTTCGGCTTATAAAGTGGATGGGCACAGACATCTTCCTGAAATTGAACAAAACATTGGAGCAAAAATAACTTTTATTCCACATCTTTTGCCTATTGATCGCGGCATCATTGCGACTTGTTATTTAAAACCTAAAAAAGGGATTACGGCCTCACAAATTAAAGAAGTGTTTATGAAAAAATATATGCATGAAAATTTTGTGGAGGTTTTAGATAAATCACCCAATTTAAAAGATATTTTGGGTACAAACTTTACTCAAATTTATTTTACTTTTGACGCTAATGGCGGACGCCTCGTGGTTATTGCTGCCTTAGATAACTTAACCAAAGGAGCCAGTGGTCAAGCCGTGCAAAATATGAATTTAATGTTTGGTCTCGAAGAAGATGCCGGCTTAAAAGATCTTAAATTGATCTAAATAATAATATAATCACTCTATGGAAACATTATTTTCAGGAATTTGTGCCGGTTTAAAATCAAAAAAAGATTTAGGTCTTATTTTATTTGATCGTGAAGTTTCAATTTCAGGAGTCACCACTCAAAATAGAACACCTGCCCACTGTGTTTATGAAAACAGAAAAGTTTTTAAAAGAGGAAAAGCCCGTGCCATTTTAATTAATAGCGGTAACGCGAATGCGGCCACCCCTACCGGCTTAAAAGATCATCAAGAAGTTTGTAAGGCATTAGCTAAAGAATTAAAAGCAAACCCCAAAAGTATTGTTTATGCATCTACTGGAATTATTGGGGTGCCTTTACCAAAAGAAAAAATTACAACGGCGATCCCTGAACTTGTAAAAAATGCGGGAGCAGAAAAAATTAATGATGTGGCTGACGCAATTCTGACAACAGATTTGACTACAAAAATAGTCGATCTCGAGGACAAACACTATGGATTTCGAATCATCGGTGTAGCGAAAGGCAGCGGGATGATTCATCCCAACATGGCCACCATGATGTGCTTTTTAGTGACTGACGCCACGATTAGTCCCAAAATTTTAAAACAACTCACTAAAGAAGCGGCTGATATTTCGTTTAATCAAATTTCTGTTGATACAGACACAAGCACCAATGACACCTTTGCGGTTGCTGCCACTGGAAACAATAAAGCTAAAGAGATTAAAAAAAATTCTCCTGCATATAAAAAATTTAAAGAATTATTAGACGAAGCATCGATTTTATTGGCTAAAGAAATCGCTAAAGACGGAGAAGGGGCCACAAAATTAATTGAAGTTCATGTGGTGGGTGCAAAATCTTTAAATGATGCACGGATGATTTCTCGAAAAATTATTTGTTCTCCGCTCGTCAAAACAGCTATTCACGGCGGAGACAACAACTGGGGTCGTGTTTATGCAGCAGTCGGCAATGCTGGAGTAAAGAATGTCGTTCCTGAAAAAATTGAAATTAAAATGACTGAACTCAAAACAGCACTGCCTAAAATTTTTGTAAATTTAAATTTAGGTCAGTTTGAGGCAAAAGCCTGGGGTTGCGATCTAAGTCATGCTTATGTTGATATCAATACTCATTACAGTTAATGACACAAGACAATAATCAACCTGATCACGCGCAAGCCCATGCCTTAGTAGAGGCGTTGCCGTATATTCAAAAATTTAAAGATTCAATTATTGTTATTAAGTATGGCGGCAATGCCATGATCAATGATGCTTTAAAAGAAATGGTCGCAACCGATGTGGTTTTATTAAAACTCGTGGGCATTCATCCTGTGCTATGTCATGGCGGCGGACCTGAAATTACGAAATGGCTCGATAAAGTTGGTAAAAAAACAGAGTTTATAAACGGTCTACGCGTGACAGATGCTGAAACGATGGAAATTGCCGAAATGGTTTTAGGTCGCGTCGCAAAAGGACTGGTTTCTTTAATTGATCAAAAAGGCGGGCATGCTGTGAGCTTGTCGGGCAAAGATGGCAAATTAATTCGCGCAAAAAAAATGATCACTAAAGATGATTTAGGTTTTGTGGGAGATGTGGAGTCTGTAAATACAAAATTGATTTTAACTTTAATTAACGATGGCTTTATTCCTGTTATTTCTTCTGTGGGGGCAGGGGAAAACGGTGAGTCTTACAATATTAACGCAGATCATATGGCTGGAGTTTTAGCAGGGGCTCTTGGTGCCCGCAAAATGGTTTTAATGACCGATGTTGATGGTGTTTTAGATGCAAATAAAAAGTTATTGAGCAAATTAACCGAAACTCAAGTGAACAAACTCAAGCAAGAAGGCGTTATTAAAGGGGGCATGATTCCTAAAGTGGACTGCTGTATTGAGGCTTTAACAGCGGGTGCCAAAGCAGCTCATATTATTAACGGTACCGTTCACCATTCCATTATCATGGAAATCCTGACTGATTCAGGGATCGGAACCATGATCGTTAAAGACTGATCATAATCTTCCTGAAACGATTCTTATCTAGCTACGATATTTAAAGCATGGTTTTTCTGCTGAAATTTATCCTCGAAAACGGACTAACAGACTGGTCTAGAGCCGCAGAAATTATTGCTGGTTCAATTATGGATAGTTTTGTTAAAGCTCAAGAAGACGGAACGATAGGGGACATCAATTTTTTTAGATATAGCACGTATGTACATCCTATAGGAAAAGTAATTTATAGGGCGACTTTTAACCCTTCTGGATACTTCAAAAAACGAAACATTACTTTTGATGAGATATTGGCTGAAGCCAAAAGAATTAATCCAACAATTGAAACAAGTAAACGAATTATGGCATGGAGCGAAAAAAAAGCTGTTGATACGATAGTCAATGAGGTCTGGCCTGCATTTTTGAATAATGAAAATGAAAGCTTGGATTTTTATAGTTTTGCTTCTAAAAAAAACAAGACAGGCAATTCAATTTATCATTCTTGTCACTATAAAACCGGAACTCTTTTTCAGCTGAAGGTTACTTTTGAAAAAATATTGCTGGAGGCTCAAAAACAGGTTCCCGAAATGAATATCAGTCGCAAAATAAAACCCTTAGCTTCAATCGAGCAATTGGTTGAAGAACTTGCTTTTAGAATTTGGCCTGATTTTTTAACATATCAAGCCCAAGGACATAAAAAATCTTTTTATCATTATGTTTCCAAAATAGATTTGTTAGGAATAAAAATTTATCGGTCATGCAAGAAAAAAAAAGGAGCGTTGAAAAAAGCAAACATTGAATTTATTGACCTCCTGGCTAGGGCGCAACTTCTTAATCCTGATATCAAGTTTAAAGCTCCTACGGACATTGGTTTTTCAATTTACGATAAAAATATCAATGATTTAGCTCAAATCATTGTTGATAAAGCCTGGCCTTCCTATCAGTCTTTAATCGAAGTTAACTATTCTTTTTATAGATATGCCAGCAAAATTCATCCCATTAGTTCGCGTATCTATGTTGCCACAATTGCTAAGAAAAGTTCCTTAAGAAAAAATAAAATAACATTCGAAATGATTATAGGTAAGGCAAAAGAGATAAATCCGGATATTCGAGATTTAAAAAAATTGAAACCGACAGTCGAGAAATCAGCTCCTATCAAAAATACTTGGGATATTCATAAAGCCGTCAAAGCGATTACGGAGGAAGTTTGGCCCGCTTTTCTTGAATTAGATCAGCCGCAGTACAGTTTTTATACTTATGCTACAGGAAAGAATTCAACAGGGGCCTCTATTTACCGCGCTTATCGTGGAGTTGGTTTTAAGCAAATTTTAACTTTAGCAAAAGAACTAGTTGCTGAAATTGATATAGAGAAAAGCAGATCTTCTTATGAATCAACGGATAAAATTGTTGATAATTT
>CAYMKA010000126.1:0-5412 GCA_964390935.1 uncultured bacterium | reverse complement strand
TTTTTTAATTTTATGATGTTTTTTTAGCCAGGCCCGCCATTCTTTGCGGGACGGAGCATAAAAACTTTCGGTGATTTTCAAGCGTCCTGAAGTGCTGCAATTCCTGGAAGGACTTTACCTTCTAAAAATTCTAAGGAAGCACCGCCGCCGGTAGAGACGTGAGTCATTTTGGTCTCAAGGCCTGCTTCTTTAATCGCTGACGCGCTGTCGCCGCCGCCAATGACCGTAATCACGCCCTTGCCAGTTGCTGCCGCCAGTGCGTTAGCCACTGCAAAAGTTCCTTTAGCGGTATCTTCACATTCAAAAACGCCCATCGGTCCATTCCAAATGACAGTTCCAGCACTAGCAATAATATTTGAAAATTCTGCGGCTGTTTTTTCGCCAATGTCTAAACCTTCGGCATCAGCCGGAATCGATTTAATATCGACTGTTTTTAAAGGCGCCAAAACTTTCATCGCTTTAAAATCAAACGCTGTAGTCACTTTTACGTCAGAAGGCAAAACAATTTTGTCTTTGCCACGCGCCAAGAAATCTTTACAGGTATCAATTAAGTTTTTGTCTAAAAGTGATTTACCAATTTCAAAACCCTGAGCTTTGTAAAAAGTATAAGCCATGCCGCCGCCAATAATAATTTTGTCAGCTTTTTTGAGTAAGTTTTCAATAATTGGAATTTTGTCTGAAATTTTTGCGCCGCCCAAAATCGCAACGAGAGGGCGCTTGGGTTCGTTTACAGCAGATCCTAAATATTTAAGTTCTTTTTCAATTAAAAGTCCGCTGTAAGCAGGTAAAAATTCGGCAATGTTAGCAGTGGAGGCATGTTCTCTATGAGCGGTGCCAAAGGCATCGTTTACATAAATATTTCCAAGAGAGGCTAATTGTTTAGCAAACGCTTTTCTGCCAGCGGCATCTTTTTTATCGTCTTCTGCTTTATAGAATCTAACGTTTTCCAAAAGAATCACATCGCCATTTTTTAAAGAGCCAACTTGTTTTTCAACTTCAGCACCCACACAGTCGTTAGCAAAAGCTACTGATTTTCCTAAAACTTTAGAAAGCTCTTTGGCAACGGGTGATAATGAAAACTCAGGATTTTTTTGTCCGTCAGGACGACCTAAGTGCGACATTAAAATCACTTTGGCATTGTTTTCGATTAAATATTTAATGGTGGGAAGAGCACCGACGATGCGGGCGTTGTCAGTAATATTTTTCTTGTCATCTAGAGGAACGTTAAAGTCCACGCGCACTAAAACTTTTTTACCTTCTAAATCGGCCTTTTTTAGGGTGTTAATTGATTTTTTCTTGTAAGAAACAGAAGCAGTTGTCATAAATACTCCTCTATATATAGTAGATCAGGCTGGATTGTAACTTGAAAAAAAGACTATTTGAAAGAATGTAAATAATCATGAAACAATCTCCGATGGGGGAGAAGCTTGTTATTTAAAACTATTTCATTCCGGTTATCCAAAAAAGATCAAAATCAAATTAATAAAGAAAGAGCTTTGCTTTTATGGCGGGTGATTTTACGTCATCCTCAATATGACCGGGCGATTGTCAAAAGTTTAAACAAAGAAGTGATTACTCGTATTTTTATTAATCATCCCGAAAAATATCTAAGTCCCCGTGCTTTTGAGTTAGCAGGAACACTGGAACATCTTTTCAAAATGAATGCTGCCAATGAAAAAACACTGCAGACTTTTGCGGCTCAAGTTGCCGCCGCCTACGTGAAAGAAATTCATTATCTCCAGGGTCAAAGAGAAAAAGTTGCTTTTGATATTATTTTTCAAATATTAGATTTGGTAAAAATAAATAAAAGTCCTCAAGAAACCAGGGAAGTTTTGGCACACATGGGGGTGGGTCAGGCTGATTCCCAAATTACTGCTGATGATCGTGCTATGTTTGTCAAACTTAGCCCCGCTTATTTAAAGATGTCGCACATGATCGACACGATTCTAAAAACTCATCCCAAATTTTCTGTGTTAAATGAAAATAGAGATAAAATTATTACTAAAGTGGCTTCGCTTTGTCCTGAGGTCACGTTGACGGCCTTAGACTCGATGTTTCGCCGTTTGGTTGCTCAAAAAATAATGATCGTCAAAGGGGCGAGCTGTACTTCGATAGTGCTCAATTTTATTCAAGATTATGGCCTGGGCCTGGAGCAAAAACGAAAAATAGAAAAGTATATCCCCGAAGAAGCACCATTAAGTCAATTCTATGCCTATTATTTGAGAGCTGTTAGAACGTTAAAGCATGTGAGCACAAAGATTGATAATCCTTTTGACTCTGATATTGGTCTTTTGCGATTTTTGCTTAATTATCTTAATGCTCAAGTGACCAATTTATCTGAGAAAATACCGGCATAAAGCACTGCGGAGTCAGATCTTATATTTTGAAATTATTGGATCCTTTGTACGATTGTTTATAGGATGAACCACAAGCTTATTGCTATCGAAAGACAACTTTTATCTAATAAGAAAGAAAGCTTAAAACGTGTAGAAGCTGCTAGAAAACTGTTGGTTAGAAAAGGCCATATTCCTAACGACTTAACAGTCGCTGAAGTGATTAAAGTCGCTAAACGTCAAAGTGTGACGGCTCAAAAAAATCTCTTAAGACAACTTTTGCGTAATAGTAAATATCGCAAAGAAGCGATCCCCTTACTTATTCGTTCTAAAGCCTTGGGTTCCATTGAGCATGTGTTGAAGTTGGCTAACCAAAAAACAAAAGGACTCAGTCTCATTACTCAAGAATTTTTATCGCCGGATATTTTTTTAAATCTGTATAAAAAAGATCAAAAGAAAATTGTGGCCGCTAATCATCAAGAAATTTCTGAAAGTTTTTTATATCGTTACTTTTTAAATGATGAACAACATGCCATCAAACTTTTACTAGAGTTAAAACCTGCCGAGCTGGCAAAAGTGATGGATGGCTTATTTATTTTGGATGAAGACTATCGGGTTTTTGAGTCGAAATATTTAAGTGAAGCAGATACTCTGGAACTGATTAAAAATCTGAATGATCGTCGTTTGCAAAAAGTATTACAAATTAGAGAAAGTTTTCTGTTGATTGCTTATGCCGGCCGGCATGATTTGAAATTGATTACGAAGTTATTTGATATAGCTGAACCTAGAAGTATTCAAAATTTATTTAATTTTTGTTTAGCTAGTGAAATAGAAAAAAGAGCGACTCACAGTCCTAGAAAAAAGAAGCTAACCGACGAAGCTGCCCATAAAATGGTGATTGAAATTGTTTTTCAAGCTCATAAAAATCGTAATCTTTCTAACCCGGTGATTACAGGTTTAGTGAAATTGGCTAGTAAGCCGGATAAGGTGAAGGATCTTCTAGAAGAGATATACACTGATGAAGCTCGCAGGCGGTTTGTTGAAAATTTGATTCGTGATTTTGCCGAAAAGAAAACACCAGAAAAAATTTCTTTGATTAATCGTATTCAATTTTTGACCGAACTGATGATGAGTCTGGCTCACAATAGGAAAATTCTTTATAAAATATTAGAAAACATTTCAGAAGAAAATAGATTGATCGTTGAAGAATTATTGGGAGTTAAAAAATAGATTATGTGGCATAAAAAATTATTACCCATCGAAACCAATTATCAAAACTTTATTGATGCCTTACAAAAGTACCGCACCGAAGTTTTTGAGTTAGAATTTGCTTTTCAACTTTGTCCTCTAGAAGAACGGGCGCATGCTTTTAAATACTGTTTGAGTGAATTTTTAAATTATTTAAGAGCTTCTTATGTCGAAACACGTATGGATTTGCTTCAGCCTTCTCTGTTGCTTGGTATTGAAAAAGAAGTGATTTTTGTCAGTTTAAGCGGTGGCAACCATCTACCTTATTTAAAAGATTTGATGATTCCTATTTATTTTGAAAAGTTTAATCTGCCAACAATCAGACGTCATTATTATGAAAGCAGATTTAATGTTCAGAAAAAAAGATTAGAGTTCAATAAAACAAATTTGATTCCACTGCATCGCTGGGGACAAAAAGCTTCTTAATGGCCTAAAAAAAAGGCCGCCCATTTGAGTGAGCGGCCTTTGAAATTTCGTTTATTTAAAAACTATTTTCCAGAATCAACTTTCGCCATGTGCTCAATTAAATCAACAACTTTGTTTGAATAACCCCATTCGTTGTCATACCAAGAAACGAGTTTCACAAATGTGTCGTTAAGAGAAATGCCGGCTTTCGCGTCAAAAATCGAAGTACGAGCATCGCCCAAGAAATCGTTAGAAACGACTTCATCTTCGGTATATCCCAAAATGCCTTTCATCGGACCTTCTGCTGCTTTTTTAAGAGCGGCTTTAATATCTTCGTACTTAGCAGGTTTTGCTAATTTACAAGTTAAGTCCACAACTGAAACGTCAGGAGTTGGAATACGGAAAGACATGCCAGTTAATTTTCCGTTTAATTCAGGAATAACTTTACCAACTGCTTTTGCAGCGCCAGTTGATGAAGGAATAATATTTTGAGCCGCACCACGACCGCCGCGCCAGTCTTTCATGGAAGGACCGTCAACAGTTTTTTGAGTTGCTGTGGTGGCATGAACAGTGGTCATGAGACCTTCTACAATGCCGAAGTTGTCATGAATGACTTTTGCGAGAGGGGCTAAACAGTTCGTGGTACATGAAGCGTTAGAAACGATATTCATTTTTTTAGAATCGTAAGTGTGGTTGTTTACACCCATCACAAACATCGGAGCATCTTCTGAAGGAGCAGAAATAATGACTTTTTTTGCACCGGCTTTTAAATGAGCTTCCGCTTTTGCGATGTTAGTAAAAAGACCCGTTGATTCCACAACGTAGTCAGCACCAATTTCGTTCCATTTTAAAGTGGCAGGATCTTTTTCAGCAGTCACGCGAATGGTCTTGCCGTTTACAATTAATTTTCCAGGAGCCGCAGAAACGGTTCCTTCAAATTTTCCATGAGTGGAGTCGTACTTAAGCATGTAAGCCATGTACTCAGGATCTAATAAATCATTGATCCCTACAATTTCTACATCTTTATGATCTTGTGCTGCACGAAACACCATACGACCAATACGACCAAATCCGTTAATTCCTATTTTTACTGTCATAAATCCTCCTAAAAAAATTAGATAAAAAAATGGCTAGTTAGTGTAGCACTTGCTCCATATATGATGAAGCTAGATAGTTTATTCTTACCCCTATCCGTCTCGCTTTTCGCGAGCCACCTTTCCCCGTAAAACGGAGAAAGGATTTTTATTGTTTTCTTTCTCCGCGTTGAGCGGGGAAAGATGCCCGGAGGGCAGATAGGGGTAGGGGTTTACACATCCAAATTTTTTGCGCATAATCCTGTTCATCACGACTGCCTCAACGTCGTTGTTTGTGTCTCAAGTTTTTAGCCTCAAAAAAATCGCTTCACCTCACATAACCGAAGAGTTTT
>CAYMKA010000125.1:0-5423 GCA_964390935.1 uncultured bacterium | reverse complement strand
GATCGTCTTGATTTTATTGAATATCGAGCCAAAGCGGGTCTTAACGAATCTGTACTTGTTTCGGTATCAGAGCTTCAAAAAACATTGACTGATCTGAATGCTAAAAGCTTAGCCTCTAAAGAAGTAAGTACTTCTAAAGAACTTATTACTCAATATCGATTTTTGGCTCAAAAGTCTCTTGAGACAGCTAGAAATTCCAAAGAGGTTTCAATTGTTAAAAACTTAAATCAAATGGCGATTGAATGTTATGAAAAATCTTTCGAATTGATTGCAAAAAAACTTTTTGTGTTGTCGACCATGCTTGAACAGGATGTACCCGATGAACCCAAGATTTTAGTCCGCCAAGAAGTCTTAGATTTAATGAACGAATGGATGAAGTCAATTTTCCGTCATGAAACAGAGGATTCTGTAAAAAGAAAAGGCTTGGAAGGCCTTATTCGTTTTATGAATCGACTGCCTGTGACTAAAGAACAATCGGCTTATCCGACTGCTGAAAATGTAAAAAAGATCATGGGTTCTTTGATTACCATTGACCGGTCTCTGCTCGATAAATTGCCAGCAGATTTTTTAAATTTGAAAAATAAATTTGATTTGCATGAAATTCGCATGAATCAGGATGTGAAAAAACAAACTGAAAAAGGTGTCGATGTTTTTAAGGATGTGAATCAGAATTTTGAAAACCGTCACAAATGGATTGATTTCTTATATGGCGAATACGATAAAAACGAAGATTTGTTTAATTATTTTTATTTCGATGGGAAATCTCTCCGTCAAAAAAACGATAAGACATTTGATCCCTTTAAAATTGCAGCCAATTGGTTGCGCGGACGTGTGAATCGTGTGGTTTCAGGCACTTTTGATATGGATTTTGTGCGAAAGAGTTTGTATCAGCCGCATAAACTCGCTTTAGAAAATGTCAGTGTGGCTCCAGCGGTTCCTGCAGAATATAAAGTTTACTTTTTGAAAAATTGGCTTGATTTTCAATTAAAGGCTTTTGATAAAGAACGTCCGTTTGGTTATGTTTCTAAGCCTATCGCTGCTCCTCAAGTCGCTTTGGATTCACAAGTTCCGCTGATTAAAGGGGCTAACCAATATTTACAGCAGCTAAGTCATTTAAAAGATCGCGATGATTTGGCGGAGTATTACCGTATTGAACCGGAAGAATTTTATTGGAGCATGAAGAGTTTTCTAAATGTCTTTAATGATCAAAAAATGAATAATGCACCACTTTATTTAAAACTGCTTGATCATTTTGAAGAACAAATTGATCTGATGGCTAAAGAGTATTTTTCAAATCCTAAAATTCTGCGCTTAAAGGCCGAAGTGAAGAAATTTAAAGCCTTGTTGCTTTATGTTCAGCTCATTGATTTAAAATCTTCTGGCAAAAATGATTCGGAAATTCTTAAAAAATATCAAGAAACGGTAAAAGGTTTTAGGAACGACTATACTCGTGCTGCAAAAGATTTAACCGCTTCCAATGCCACTTACGATTATCGTGATTTGTCTTTCCAAGATTTTGCCAATTTTGAATTGGGCCTGGATGAACTGCGCACTCGCATGACGCCGCAATATAAGACAGTCCAAGGTGTTTTTGATCAAATCCGTAAGTTTGAAGACCAGATTTTGATCCGCACTACTATTGAAGACACTATTCAAGAGAACTATTTAAAAGCATCACTGGCTTTTAGGCAGAAAAATTATCCTCAAGCGATTAAATATCTGGAGCCTGTGGAAGCTTATTTGGCTAAAAAAGGCATGAATTACTTCTATGAACAGAATAATACCTTGCCGGGGTGGGTACTGATATTAAAGGCCAATATTATGGCCGGAAGTCGTCGTTCGGCTGAAAGTAAACTGATTTTAGATCAGGTTCTAAAACTTTATCCGAACAAAATTGACCAAAAATTAAGTGGCGAGATGCATGCTAATGACATGAATATGATTTATTGGCTGGTACGAGGTCAGATTGAAGGCTTTCAAAAGGCCAGACAGGTGGAATCAAGTGTGGATGAAGCGCTAAGAAGGGCGAAAGGAAATTAGGATGGATAGACTTAATCCTTTAGTTTCTGAATCTAAAAATGCCGGTCGAAGTATCGGGTATATCTATCATTCTGCGTCCAAAATTAGTGTGGATGGCTTTTGGGATGCTTTTAAAAAATTCCGTAGTCTAAAAAACAATAAAGACTTTGAATTAATCGCTAGAGATTTATTGCTTGATCCCGAAGAGGGGACTCACTATAAAAAAGTTTATCCGGATTTGTATAAACACCTTTCTTTGCAGCGGGCATTGCAACGTATGGTTTTGTTTCCTGCTCAGAACGATTACAAACGAATTACGGCGATAATTTTATGGAATGTGAGTAATTTAATTGAATCCAACCGTTATAACGAGTCAAAGCTAGAAGATATTCAAAAAGCCCAAAATGATTTTCCTCAGACGAAAATTTTAAAAGACAATCAAACGGTTCCGGCTCAAAAAATTTTAGACGATACTTTAAATAATCCTGAACTTTTTATTTTGTCTCATTTTAATCGCGGAAAAACTCAAAAATACTTGGGCGACCGTAAAGAAGCCATGAATCTTTATCGTAAAGTTTTAGAAGAAATGGGCATTGGGGCTGATAAAAAATTACCCGGCTTTGGCAACAAAGAAGCTTTAGAAGGAATTGTGTATTTAATGTCCGATTTTTCGGGACTCAAAAAAGATGCCAATGCGATAGCCCTGCTGAGTAAGTTTGAAAATTTATTAGAAAGTAATCCTGAAATTCGGGTGGTGACTTCTAAGGGGGTTGAAAAAAGTTTTAAACAGCTAAGTGTGATTCCAGATTCTGATCCTTACGAAGAAAATATAACCCGTGCCCAAAAAGTGGCCGGCATGCAGTTGCAAATTAAATTATCACTTGTTGAAAACTACCTAGATAAAGAAATCAATCAATTAGAAAAAGCTAAAGAAAAATTTGAAGAATTAAGTGACATCACAGGTCTACAAGATTTACGCGGAAATAAACCAACGGGCAGCAGTGCCAACCGAGCCCGCCTCAAATCTGAAGATAAAATTCGATATTTATTTACTGGGGTCGCACTTTTAAAAGCAGAGTCTTTAAATAAAAAAACTCATCCCAGCAACGCTTTGGCTTTGAAATGGCTTAAACAAATTGAAGAACTTTGTGAAACGGCTCATGAAGACGAAAGTATCAGCGACAGAGAATATCAAAAATATTTAGCATTATTAAAAATTAACCATGCTGAAATTTTAATTAATACCGAAAACTACACCGAATCTGAAAAATTAATTGCGGATCTTAATTTGGTTCAAATAAAAGATAAAAAGCTTTTTACAGCCATTGATTATGAAGATTATTTAATGCGTTATCACCGTACTCGGGTGGGGGCTGTGGTCGGACAAGGTGAGCAGCTTTTACGTCTTAAAAAATATGCTGAAGTCCTGCCGGTTTATGAAAAAGCTAAAAATCTTTGGTTAAGTGCAGGGCAGGATGACTCATTAAATCTGTTTTTTGAAAAAGAACGCATTGAGCAGCTTTCTCTTTTTGTTTTTCTAAAGCAATCCGAAGAAAAAGCAGTGCTGCCAGAAGCTAAATTGAACGGCATGACTTTAACTGAACTGATTCGTCGCGAGACAGATTACTTTTTGGCATACTTTGATTCAGCCAAACATCCTAAAAATCCACTCCTGACTTCAGAAAAAGCTCGTTTTCTCACTTCTGCTTTTTTCTTTTACCGTGATACACGCCAGGATGATGAAAAAATTAATGTTCGTGATGCGGGTTTGACCCATCAGATTTCAAAACTATTAAAGAGTGAATACGGCAAGACCGATTCAGATGTCCGTCGCTATATGCAAACTCAGTTTAAATCGGCACTGCATGAATTTGAATTGTCTTATTATTTTATGCAAACCTCGCGCAGCTTGGCTAAAAAGTTTCCTAAATATGCTTTTAAAGAGCCTGAGTGGAGTGCACCAGTTCTTAAAAAGCAGTTTTTACAACAAGCTGAACGCGATAAAGAAAAATATTGGAAAGCTAAGTTATATCTAAGTTTTGTGCTTGCTGACGACAAAAGACCCCATGAAGCAGCAAAATTAGCTGGAGATTTAGTCGCACTCGATCAAAGTAATCACTTTTTAGATTCTGATCCGACTTTAACTCGTGAAGATTTAACACATTATTATTTGGATCAATTAAAGTGGTCGGGGCTCAGTTCCCGTTTGCCTGATGCGGCAGATCTTAAAAAAGCGGAAGAGCTGTATCCTTCTAAAATTAAAAATGCGGTGGAACCTTTACGTTTTCAATTGGGCTTTGCCGAATTAAAACTGATTAAGGGTTTAAAAGCAGACTTGCCGATTAAAGAGCGTAATAGTTTAGTGAGATCTGCTCTAGAAGAACTTTATCGTTTAACACCGCAGCTCAAAACCTTGGCTCAAAAAAAGAAAGCAGGACTTCTCGTTTTAAAAGGTCTGCTCTCTCTGCAGCCTAATGCTGATCTCGCTTCAGCACGCTATTTGTTAAAGAATCTCTTTGTAAATGTAGAGCTGGCTCAACTGATGCCGTTTGAAAAGATGGATATCACTGCCAATCCTGATGAAAAAGTTCGTCAGTTAGTGTCAGATAATAAAAATGATTTTAAGAAAATGGTTTTTGATGACCTAGAGCAATATGAAGTCGCTCTCGATGTAGCGGATGTATTGGCTAACTTAGACCAAAATTTATTGATTAACCAAGATTATTTTGTTTTTACGAGAGTCTACTTAAAACGATTATCTTCTCAAGCAGAAAGTTTGATGAATAAAACCAGTGATGTTCAAGAAGTCGAATCATTTAAAGCTCTTAATTTAAAAAGACAAGTTTTGCAGATGCAAGTTGAAGCTAAGATTCTTTTAGCGCAAGATAAAGATTTTGCTTCGCCGACCCCTCAAATCGATTCTTTAGTAAACGAAGTAAAGAAATTTGACTTTGATAAGGCAGATCAAAGTGCTCTGAAGCTCGATTTAATGGCCCGTTTAGAACTTTTAAAAATTAATTATTTTGTTTTTCACCGTCGTTATGGCGACGCACTGGATGCTTACCGTCGTTTCTTTAATCAACCCCCAGACCGTGACGTCACTAAAATGCTCAACGGTTATTACGCGCTAAGTATGATTTATTTGGACGCTTCCAGTATTACTTTGGGCGAAAACTCACGTCACGCTTTACGTAAAGACAGTGCCAAAAAAGCCAGAGAAAAAATGGCTGAAATCTTTTCGTCCGACGGAGAAAAACAAGACACTCTCTTGGCTAAGAGTAAGCTGCTCGACAAAAATACCCGATTTGGTTTTAAAGACAGGCTTTATGCTCGTTCTCTTATGCAGATGCAGGTGGCTTTTGTGAATGCAGTCGCCTGGAAGTCTTCTGGAGTCACTGATTCTC
>CAYMKA010000124.1:0-5446 GCA_964390935.1 uncultured bacterium | reverse complement strand
GAGAGGGCGGGATTCGAACCCGCGGTCCCTTGCGGGACACAGCATTTCGAGTGCTGCACGATCGACCACTCTGACACCTCTCCGGATAAACGCAGTTCAATTTAACTAATAATGTACTTTAAGCTATATCTATCAGTCACCGCTACGCGGGGACACCTCTCCTTGATCAAATTGTAGCAACAAGAAAGAATCATACGGTGAAATGCTCTCTAACCTTTCTGGGTGCTTGCGGAGAAGTGACAGGTTCTCAGTATTTGCTTAAAACCCCACACGGCAATATTTTGTTTGATCTGGGTCTTCATCAAGGCCATATTCAAAGTGAAGTCAAAAATCGACATTTTAATTATGAAACGCTGCAGCCTTTAAAAGCAGTGGTGGTTTCTCATGCTCACTTAGATCATAGCGGGCGACTGCCCATGCTCGGTCAATTTAATTACCAGAACCCCATTTACTGCACGCACGGTACAGCTGATTTATTAGAAATTATGCTCAGAGACTCAGCCCGCATTCAAGAAAGTGATGCTAGAAATATTAATCGTAAACGTGCTCGCCAGGGCAAGAAATTATTCGAGCCACTTTATACCGAAAAAGATGTTGATAAGATTTCTCCGTTAATTAAAAAAAACGATTTTGAAAAATCTTTTCCTGTTTTGCCTGGTGTCGAATGCACGTTTTATCCCGCAGGTCATATTTTAGGTTCAGCACATATTCAATTAAATATTGAAGGCAAAAAAATTATTTTGTCTGGAGATATTGGTCATCCAGCCTCTCCTCTTTTAGGGAATCCGCATCATTTTGAATCGGCAGATTCTGTTGTGATGGAAAGCACCTACGGAGACCGTAATCACCGTCCCTTGAATGAAACGATTGCAGAGCTGGAACAAATTTTAGAAAAAGCGATTGCCGATCAAAGTAAAGTGGTCATTCCGGCTTTTGCGGTGGGACGCATTCAAGATTTGATGTATTTTTTTGCAATGCTTTATCAAAAACGAAAATGGAAGTTACCGGTTTACATTGACAGCCCGATGGGGCTGGCGGCCAGCAAAGTTTATGCTTCACATCAATTTTCTAAAGATGCCGAGGTGAATGCTCCTTTTAAAAATGCTGCTGAAATTTTTAACCAACCTTTTTTAAATTTTGTAGAAGAAATAGCAGATTCCAGGGCCCTGAACGATTTAAAAGGAGCTGCAGTGATTGTTTCTGCATCGGGAATGTGTACTGGAGGAAGAATTTTGCATCATTTAAAACATCATTTGTGGCAAAAAAATTCTGCTGTTGTTTTTGTGGGTTATCAAGCTCAGGGGACCCTAGGCCGAAAATTAGTAGATAAACAAAAAAAAGTTTATGTTCTGGGAGAAAGAGTGCATGTCGCCGCTCAAATTCATACAATTGGAGGGCTTTCGGCTCATGCGGACCAACAGGGATTGTTACGTTGGTTAAGCAGCATGGCTAAAAATCGTGCCAAAGTTTATTTAGTTCATGGAGAAGGAAAAACAAGAAATATTTTTAAACAAAAAATTGATGAGGCTTTTCAATTGGAAGCTCAGTGTCCTGAGATAGGAGAAAAAATTGATTTCAATGAATAAAATTATGAATAAAATTGCTTTTTTTGACGCCAAACCCTATGACATAGATTCTTTTAAATCGACAGTTAAGTCTGAAAACAAAGATTTTGAAATTACTTTTTTTAAAAATCATTTAGATTCTTCTACTATTAATTTGGTAAATGGTTTTGAGATTATTTGTTTGTTCGTAAATGATCAAGTGACCGCTGAAATGATGAGCGTCCTTAAAAAAAACGGCGTGAAATTAATTGCTCTGCGTTGTGCGGGATATAACAACATTGATTTAAAAGCTTCAGCCGCCCATAACATTCGTGTTGTCAGAGTTCCCTCTTATTCACCTCATGCAGTGGCTGAGCATGCGCTGGCATTAATGATGACCTTAAATCGAAAAACGCATAAAGCTTATGGCCGCACCCGCGACAGTAATTTTACGATTGGCGGTCTTCTAGGTTTTGATATGGCTGGCAAAACGGCTGGCATTATTGGTACCGGTCAAATCGGCAAAGTACTCATTAAAATATTAAGAGGGCTTGAGATGCGGGTGCTGGCATACGATGTCGTTGAAGACAGTGCATTAGCGAAAACATTGGGTTTTGAGTATGTGCCGCTGGAAAAATTATTTAAAGACTCAGAAATTATTTCTTTGCATTGTCCTCTCAACAAGCAAACAGAGCATATTATTAATGCCAAGAGCATTGCCCTTATGAAAAAAGGGGTCATGATTATTAATACGGGTCGCGGAAAACTTATTGATACCCAAGACTTGATTCAGGGTTTAAAAAGCAATCATGTTGGTTTTGCTGGACTGGATGTTTACGAAGAAGAAAGCCAATATTTTTTTGAAGACTTTTCGCAGAATGTTTTAAATGATGATGTGCTGGCCCGTCTGCTTACTTTTAACAATGTTCTGATTACTTCTCACCAGGCTTTTTTTACTGCCGAGGCCATGCACAATATTGCCCTGACCACTTTGCAAAATATAAAAGATTTTATTGCTCACAAACCTTTGGTGAATGAAGTGCAAGTGAGTTTGTGATCTACACTTCTTTATTGCGTGGCATTAATGTGGGAGGAAATAAAACCGTCAAAATGGACGTGCTGAAAGAATTGTATGAATCTTTGGGTTTCAAAAATATAAAAACACTTTTAAACAGCGGGAATGTTATTTTTGAAAGCAAAGATTCTGTAGCCAAACTTGAAAAAATAATTGAAGCCAATATTATTAAAAAATTTGGTTTTGAAGTCGGAGTGGTTGTTGTCGGTTTCGAACAATTAAAAAAAATAATCAAGGCAAATCCTTTTAAAAAAGAAGAGCAAAAAGATCCCAGCCATTTGCTAATGATGTTTTTAAAAGATGATCCTAACGAAAAAACTTTTAATGAATTTAAAAAATTTTATGAAGGCCCTGAAAAATTTATTTTAGGAGATAAAGCTTTATACCTTTACTATGGAACAGGCTTGGCTAAATCGAAACTCACTAATGTTTTGCTTGAAAAAAATTAGAAACGATTGGTACTGCTCGAAATTGGAACACAGCCAATAAACTTTTGGAATTAATGAAGCCTCAATCATGAAAAAGGTCTCTGCTTTAGACACAACTGTCTTTTTTTCATTACGAGATTTTGCTAAAAAGTAAAATGACCTCTATGGAAATTCGACGTTTTCTGAAACTATTTCTGTTTGTTCTGATCGGATACGGGGCGGTGGCCTATTTCGTTTTACCTACGTTTTGGACCCATTATGAAGGGCATCCCAAAATGCAAAATGCGCCTAAAAAAACAATGACCTTTGAAAGAATTCCGGGAGATCCTTTAAATATAGGTTTAGAAGGATCTGAAGAAAATCTGGTGAAGGCTTTTATTGCTGCAGGATGGCGCCGGGCTGACCAAAAATCTTTGAAAACAGATTTTAAAATGACCGAATCTGTTATCTTGGACCATTCCTATGCTTCTGCTCCGGTCAGCGATTTATATCTTTTTGGCCGTAAGCAAGATTTGTCTTTTGAATTGCTTGTGGGGGGAAGTCCGTTAAGGCGACATCACATCAGACTTTGGAAGGCAGGAGAATTTGGCCGGGGAGAAATGCTGTGGCTGGGTTCGGCAACCTTTGATCGTTCGGTTGGTTTTAGTCATCGCACAGGGCAAATCACCCATCACATTGCGGCAAATATTGATGCAGAAAGAGATTTTGTGATTAAAGCGCTTCAAACAGCAAAACAGATTGATCAAATTTCTCAAATCACTGGCAGCGGTCCGACCTTAGCAGGACGAAATGGCGGCGGGGATTGGTATTTTACTGACGGCGATATCACGATGGCGGTATTATTAAAAAATGAATAGTGGCGGTTTAACTACGGCTCAGGTTTTAGAAAAACAAAAAATTTTTGGATTTAATGAATTGCCAGGCCAAAAAAAATCATCCTGGCTGCATGTTTTAGAGCATATGTTTTCAGAACCGATGATTTTGATGTTGATTTCTTGTGTCGTGATTTATTTTTTAATGGGGGAGCGGGCTGAAGCGGTTTTGCTTGCTTGTTCGATTGCTTTTATTTTAGGCATTGAGTTTTACCAAGAACGTAAATCTCAAAAAGCATTGGAGGCTTTAAAAGACTTGTCGGCTCCTAAAGCCTCTGTCATTCGGGACGGACAAAAAATAAAGATCGAAGCCAGAGCCCTGGTGCCCGATGATTTGATTATTTTAAGTGAAGGAGATCGTGTTCCCGCCGATGCGGTCATTTTAGATTTGGCGCATCTTAATATTGATGAATCGTTATTAACCGGAGAGTCACTGTCTGTAAATAAAGAAGCGGGAGATAAAGTTTTTGGCGGAACTTTGGTGGTGGCAGGCAGCGGAACCGCTAGAGTGATTCAAATTGGGATACAGACTGAAATGGGCAAAATCGGAAAGTCATTGGAACATATTTCAGATGCCGAAACTCTTTTACAAAAAGACACAAAAAAACTTGTCAGAATTTCAGGAATGCTAGGTATTCTTTTTAGTGTTTTAGTGGTGATCGCTCATTTTAGAGCGCTTAATAATGTGGTTGAAAGTATCTTGGCGGGATTAGCCACGGCCATGGCCCTTTTGCCTGAAGAGTTTCCGGTGGTTGTTGCGATTTTTTTATCCTTAGGGGCCTGGAGACTGTCTCAGAAAAATGTTTTGGTCAGACATTTAGGCACAACAGAAAATATCGGTTCCTTGAATATTTTATGTGTCGATAAAACAGGAACGCTGACTGAAAACAAAATGACGGTCTCGGCCGCTGACTCCAGCAATCATTTTACAAACGAAGATCTCATTAAAATTGCAATGCTTGCATCGCATCCAGACCCTTTTGATCCCATGGAAAAAGCGATCAAAGAAACGGCCAAAGACTTCTCTATATATAGTGCAAAATTTTTAAAAGAATATCCTCTGCGTCGTGAAATGTTGGCGATGACAAGAGTTTATGAAGACGGTTTAGTGGCTTCCAAAGGCGCACCTGAAACTATTGCTAAATTATGTCATTACACAGAGTCGCAGCTGGCAGTTTTGCATCAAAAGGTGAGCGCATTGGCCAATCAAGGGATGCGGGTCCTGGGTGTTGCGCAAGCGCATGCTTCGACACAAGACACTTATAAGCGTCACCTGCCTGAAACAGTTACCGATTTTCAATTTGAATTTGTGGGATTGATCGCTTTATCTGATCCGCTTCGGCCGGCGGTTCCGGATGCGATTAAAGAATGTCATCGAGCGGGGGTGCGCGTCATGATGATTACCGGCGATTATCCTAAAACAGCTCAGGCGATTGCTAAGCAAGCCGGTATTTTAAATTTTGAACATGTTTTAACAGGCGCTGAAATTGAAATGCTCGACGAAAAAACTTTGGGTGAAAAATTAAA
>CAYMKA010000123.1:0-5453 GCA_964390935.1 uncultured bacterium | reverse complement strand
AATCGCTGCAGTCCCATACTTGCCCGGTCACTCCTTTTACTTCGTAGTGATACCATTTTCCTAAATCGGTATCGTGACAGGGGTAAAAAGGACAGACACAAAAAGTACAGTCCTGTAAATTTTTTTGATGACAGGGCAGCCAGGGACAACGTTTATTAATGCCCCGCACCCGGCCATGTTTTAAATAACCATTTGCCAAATCTTTTAGCCGCTGTTCACGGTTGGTAAAGATTTTCATAGAAGACTATATCGAACGACTGAGCTTTTTTCTATGAGTCCAGTCATAAAACAATTGCTTTAAATTCTCCATAATGCCAGCTTGAAAAATGTTTCTATTTTCGTGCCACTTTATTTAGACAATCAATGCGTTAATGAATGTCAGTACTGTGCGTTTCGTATCAGCAATCACGCGCTTAAACGCAGTACCTTGTCTTTGTTAGAACTTAAAAATCAAATCGATATTTTAGTAAAGCGCGGCTACCGGGATGTGCTTTTAGTCACCAGCGAACGGGATACTCCCTCCAGTAATGCTTTGTTAACCCAGATCATTGAATATATTAAAGCGCATACGCCCATTACCCACGTGGCTTTAAATATTGGCCGCAGAAGCTTGCAAACGCTTAGACAATTTAAAAATGTTAAAGCGGATACTTATCAGCTCTATCAAGAAACATATGATCAAAAAGTTTATGAAAGACTACATTTAGCTGGACCAAAAAGTGATTACGCCATGCGAAAAGATTTACCAGAACTTGCCATTCAAGCCGGTTTCAAAAATATTGGCCTTGGAATTCTATTAGGCTTAGCAGAACCACTCTCAGATTTTGAAGCTCTCCAAAACCATGCCCGTTCGCTTTTAAAAAAATATCCTCACGTTAAATTAAGTTTTGCCCTGCCCCGTATTCAGCCACTGCCCGAACAAAAATTTGCATTCAAAGTTTATCCGGTCAGTGACGAATTATTAAAAAGTTTTATCGTGACCCTGCGAAAAGAATTTAATGATGCCAATATTGTGCTTACCACCCGGGAGTCATTCGCACTGCGACTGGAATGTATTACCCTAGGCGTAAACCGTATCAGTCTGGAAGCCTCGACGATGCCCGGAGGTTACACCGAGGGAAAAATTAAAACAGACACTAATCAAATTCAGTTTCCAGTAAAAGAAAATGTGGATCTTAAAAAAGCATTAGAGCAAATGAAAGATTTGACCGTAAGCGGATTAAGATAAATATTATTTGTCCCCCACCCGTGGAAATACCACGGCACTCCCCCAGAATACGACCTACGGTCGGGGGGAGAAAATGAGGATCAAAAATCCTATACTTGTTTTATGAGCAAAGAACTCTATCTCAGAAAAATGAAATCCACTCGAAAAAATCTTCGTGAAAACATGACAGAAGCTGAAACTATTTTATGGTCGCTTATTAGAAAAAAACAAATAGGATTTCAATTCAGAAGACAAGTGAGTATTGATCATTATGTTGTAGATTTTTATTGTATAAAATTAAATCTTGCCATCGAAATTGATGGAGGCATCCATAAAAATACAGATCAGCATGAATATGATGTTTTTCGACAAGAAATCATAGAGTCAAACAACATCACTTTTCTAAGATTTAAAAATGAAGAAATTTTTTATAACTTGACTGATGTCATTAAAACAATAAAAAAGAAATGTCATGAACTCTCAAAATAGTTTCTCCCCCTTAGGGGGAGCGCACCGCCAACGGCGATGGAGGGGGACTGGGTTCAAACATTTTTAAAACTGAAGTCTTTTACCTTTAAAAAAATAAAGTCATCCTAAAACTAAGGCCTGCCACGACAAAAAGGATGCCTACGATTGTGACCGCTGCTATATGAAGTCCTAATAAAGGCAGTGTCTTTTTATTTAAATTAGGAATTAGTTTCAACCTGGCATGCAAAGCCAGCAGCACTGTGATCAACAGCAGTCCTAGTTTCATTAAAATTAATAGATTCGAGCGATCATGCCACACCAGCGGAAATACTAATCGGCTGTGAATGAGCATAAGACCCGTTACCACTTGAATGAGCAAAGCCGGAATACCGATTTTTTCAAAAAAACTTTCAAACTGAGTAATGGCTTTCACGTTTTTAGTTTTTAGAGCCTGGGGCAATACGGATAGAGATAAAATCAAATGGCCGCCCACCCACACACTGGCAGCCAGCACGTGCAATAAAATTAAAAAAGCATAAATCATTTAAATATTTATAGCTGCTCTTGTTTAAAAAGTTAAGAGTGTTTTTAAACTTCATGATTTGGATCATAGACAGAGAAATGGCATACTCCTTTAAACTCTGAAGTCTTTAAAAAATAAAAACAAGGAGGAAACATGCTTTCAAAATCAGGCGCGAAAGCCTTTTTTTTAGTTGGCACCGCAGTGTGTGCCGGAATGTTTATTTTGCTAACAGCAGATACCATCAGACGGATCCCTGAAAGAACTAAAACGGTTAATTTATCGCCAGCGGTGATACGTGGCAAAGCTTTATGGGATAAAAACAACTGTATGGGCTGCCACACTTTATTCGGGGAGGGTGCGTATTATGCACCGGAACTCACTAAAGTTTATGAACGCCGGGGACCCGAATTTATTGGGCTGATGTTAAAAGATCCTCAGGCCGTTTATCCCGGACAACGTAAAATGGTGAAATATAATTTTAATCAAGAACAAATTGACGACATGAATGCTTTTTTTAAATGGATCGGCGAAGTGAATACCAACGGGTTTCCCGCTAATCCGCCGTTAAAACCATAGGAGGTGACCCAATGAAATTTAAATCACAACGTCTTGCATATTACTTTTTTGCTCTCAGCATGCTTTTGCTGGGATTACAGCTCGTTTATGGTTTCATTATGGGCTTCGCTCATATTGGCATGGATGGGTTGCATCAGTTTATTCCGTTTAACACTGCTCGTGCTGTTCATACCAACTTACTGGTGATGTGGCTTTTGTCAGGATTCATGGGCGCTGCTTATTACATTGTGCCTGAAGAAACCGAACAAGAAATTCTCAGTGAAAAATTAGGCTTCGTGCAATTGATTGCTTTCGCCGTGGTGGGAGTGATCTCGATCATAGGTTTTCATTTTAATATTTGGGAAGGCCGAAAATTTTTAGAAATTCCGCCTTTCTTGGATTATTTTGTCGTAGTCGATGTGCTGTTATTTATTGGTTTAATCGGCGGAACAATTTTAAAAGCTAAACGTAAAACGACGACTTCGACTGTTTTATTTTTTGGATTACTCATGGCCGCATTACTTTATTTACCTGGCATGATTCCGACCATTAACCAAACAATGGATTCTTACTGGCGTTGGTGGGTCGTGCATCTGTGGGTCGAAGGCGTTTGGGAATTAATTATGGGTGCGATCTTATCGTTCTTACTCATTAAATTAACGGGCGTCGATCGGGAAGTCATTGAAAAATGGTTGTACGTGATTGTGGGTTTTACTTTCTTATCGGGAATTTTAGGTACAGGTCACCACTACTATTACATTGGAACCCCCAAATACTGGTTATTAATTGGCGGTGTTTTTAGTGCGCTCGAACCTTTGGCCTTTTTAGGTTTAGCGATTTATGCCATCTCGATGATGCGCCAGGGCAAAAAAAACATGCTCAACAGCACCGCTTTATTATGGACCGTGGGCTGCGCCATTATGTCTTTTGTGGGTGCCGGATTTTTAGGGTTCGCTCATACGCTCCCCCAGGTTAATCTCTACACACATGGCACACTGATTACCGGAATGCATGGGCACATGGCTTTTTGGGGCGCATACGCAATGCTAGTGTTAGCGATTATTACTTACACGCTGCCTCTGATGACCGGTCGCCGTTTAGAAGACAGCGGGCTCAATATTTTTGCTTTTTGGACTTCTAATATCGGCATGATTGCCATGACCTTAGCTTTTGCAGTGGCCGGCGTGACTCAAGTTTATTTAGAACGCCGCGTGGGCATGGACTTTTTGTTTGTGCAAAAAGAAATTCAAGTTCATTTTATTGGACTATTGATGGCCGCCACTTTATTCACGACCGGCATCATTGCTTTTATCTGGAACTTTATCCGCTTTGGTTTGCCTGTTTTTAAAAGAGCAGGAAAATAAAAATGAATCCTATCTACTATCAACCGGTTGGGGATGAAGTAGAAATATTTCGGCAGGCGTATGCCCTACGCCTGCCGCTTTTGCTTAAGGGACCGACTGGCTGTGGCAAATCACGTTTTGTCGAAGCGATGGCCGAGTCGGTCAAACAACCGCTTATTCATGTGTCGTGCAATGAGGATACTTCTGCGAGTGACCTGATGGGACGATACTTAATTAAAGGCGGCGAAACGGTATGGATCGACGGTCCGGTGACCCGGGCTGTCCGCAGCGGCGGCATTTTATATTTGGATGAAATTGCAGAGGCGCGGGAAGACGTGATTGTGGTCTTGCATTCATTAACCGATCATCGCCGTGAAATTTATTTAGACCGCACCAACGAAAAAATTGCAGCGCCGCAAAGTTTTATGCTGATCGCCAGTTTTAATCCTGGTTATCAAAGCCGTCTAAAAGAATTAAAACCCTCCACCCGTCAGCGTTTTTTAACGCTGGCTTTTGCCTACCCCGATAAAAAAATTGAAAGTGATATTGTGGCCAAAGAAAGCGGCCTTGATTTAAAAATGTGTGAAAAGTTAGTGGAGTTAGCACACAAAATTAGAAATTTAGCAGAACTGCAATTACGTGAAACTGTTTCGACCCGTCTGTTAATTTATGCAGCCAAACTGATTCAATCGGGCCTGCACCCTCGTCTAGCCGGAGAAGCCGGCATTGTCCAAGTTTTAGCCGATGAACCCGATACCACCGCTGCTTTGCTTGACCTGGTTAACTTGCATTTTTAATGAATGGGATTAGACGAAGCTTTTTTTGGAAAATTTTATAAACTCTGGAAAAATAAATTTAACCCTGACCCCATTGATCCCCCGTACACCATTTATTTAAAACCGATTCAACACCGCTTAGAAATTTTGGCCAGTGCTTTGGCTGGTCATAAAGTAGATATTTTTCCAACACGCGAACCAGGTGGTTTTATCGGCGATGATTTATATTTGCCCGAAAAAATATTTTTTAGCTCTGATCCACAAATCAATCTCAAAGCTTATCTATGCCATGTCATTTTTTCATGTGAAACAAAAAACGAAACTCAGATCACTTCTGAACTTTCATCAGAAAATATTAGCCGCTTACTCAAGAAAATTACTTTAAAATATCCGGCATTTCAAACGCTGGCAGAAAATTTTCTTAACCCTTTATCACCACAGGCTTTTGGAAATTTTTCACAAAATAAACCCGTAGCTGAAAATTTATCTGATGATGAACCCCAAACCCACACCCCTGCTAAAGGACCCGAAATTAAAGGCAAAACTGCTCCCAAAGCGGAGCTAAAAAAAACAGAAACACA
>CAYMKA010000122.1:0-5475 GCA_964390935.1 uncultured bacterium | reverse complement strand
CCTGGTGGATACGTGGTAACGCCGCCAATCGCGGGATCAAATTTATTAAAGCTAGGATAGATGAGCATAATGCCGTGTTTGGTGTTGAGCATTTTGTGGGCTGAATCCATCGAAAGTTCACCGCGTTTTTTATCTGCCACACCTGACATGACCGCCCAGTTTTGAGCAATTAAGTCAATTTTACATTTTTCATTTTTGTCAGAACCAATAACGTTTCCGTCATCGTCCCAGGCACGAACATACCATTTGCCATCCCAACATTCTTTGTTGATGGTAGCAGCCAATGTTTCGTAGTGTTTACGATAAACTTCTGCTTTATGGTTTTCACCCACAAATTCAAGTAAACCGATTAATTCCAAAAGAACATAGGCAAGCATCATGCCAACCCAAACTGATTCAGCGATGCCTTTGCCGCGATCGAGGTTGTAAGTGTCATTCCAGTCAGCAAAACCTGCCTTAGGAATACCGTGAGGCCCTAAGTTATTAAGAGAGAAGTTAACGGCTTTTTCTAAATGTTCGAGAACTGAACCAATGCCTTTATTGTCAGCATAAGGAACTTGTTCATTTAAGAATGATGTGTCGCCAGTTTCCTTAATATATGAAGCAACAGATAAGATAATCCAGAGATGGTCGTCAGAGTAACCGGTTTGATCGCCTTCACCAGTAAGAGGGAAAAATTGATGGTAAGCGTCTCCAGCCACAAATTGGTTCTTTAAAAGCTTCACAATTAAAGTTTTGGCTTCTTGTGGGATAGTATGCATTACACCCAACGCATCTTGAGCAGAATCACGAAAACCCATTCCGCGTTTTACACCCAATTGATACATAGAAACGAAACGAGACCAGTTAAAAGTTGATTTACATTGGTATTGATTCCAAAGATTTAACATTAAGTTCATATCTTGGTCTGGCGTGTTAACTTGTAATTTAGAAACGAAGTTCTGCCAGTAGTTTGTGAGTTTTTTGAAAGCATCATCAACATTCTCATTTTTTTGATAATACTTAATTTTTTCTTCAACATCTTTTGGTTCCTGACAGGTGCCAACCAAGAAACAAATTTGTACTTCTTGCCCTGGTTTTAACTCAATTTCATTACAGGTACCGCCTACTGAATTGCCACGGTAGGTGACGGAGTTAGAGCAGTAGCCGTTTTCAACAGCAATCGGATTGGCTTCACTGCGGTATTTGCCAACAAATTTTTCTAAATCACAGTCGTAACTAGAAACTTTGCCATTGCTGGTAAAAAAAGAATAACCTTGGACCTTCATAAAAGGATAGGTAAAAATCGAATTTAATTTTTTATCAAAGTAACTTTGGTTGATTTGCTGAACCCAGTCCACGTCATGTTGATCCATGACCGCGTCATAGAAACAAAATTCAGCATAAGAGAAAACTTGTAGCTTACGTTTTGTTTTAGATAGATTTTTTACTTTTAAGCGCCAAACTTCTAAACGTTCTCCTGGAGGAACGAAATAGGTAATGTTTGATTGAATTTGATTCAAAGTACCGGTAATAGAGGTGTAACCCATGCCAACTCTTGCTTCATATTTATCTAATTTTTTAAGTGTAGGCTGCCAAGTGGGAGACCAATATTCTTTGGTCTTGGCATCGCGAATATAGACATAGCGACCCGGACGATCCATAGGGATATTGTTATAGCGATAGCGCAGAATTCTTTTGTTTCGGGGATCTTTATCAAAACTATAACCGCCGCCGGTATTAGTGACGATACCGCCGAAATCGCCTTCGCCGATATAGTTAATCCAAGGAGTAGGGGTATCTGGTCTGGTCACTACATACTCACTACTTTTTTCGTCGAAATGTCCGTATTTCACTGATAACTCCTTTATTTACTGGTCAATATACAAGCCCCAAATCTACCGAATGGGGTGTCAAAGCGTCAATTAAATTAGATAATTTAAAAATGAAGTCTTTAAAAGACGTTTTTTCAATTAGAGGAGATCAAGTCCTCAAAATAAAACCAACCACTTCTAACGCTCCTTTTCCTATGATTAACACTTATCCGCACGGAATGCCTTTGGGAGGGCTGGGAGCCGGAACGTTTAGCATTAATCCTTTGGGGCATTTTAATGTATGGCATTTTTCTCCGGGTGTTCATGTTTTTGATTCGCAACCGGACTGCTTTTTTGCGACGACTCAAAAAGTGTTGGGCGGAAAAAATGGCGGAATGGTTTACGAAAAAAAACTACAACATGGCACCGAACCAAATAACCTCAAACCTGAAGAAGTAAAATTTTCGGCTCGTTATCCTTTAGCATGGCACGACTTCAATTCTAAAAGTTTGCCTGTTCAGTTAACCTTAAATTCATTTTCACCGGTGATCGCACATAACTATCAAGAATCTTCCTATCCTGTTGCGATTTTTAATTGGCTAGCTAAAAACAAGAGTCGGGAAAAAATGATGGTTTCAATTAAATTTCAATTTGGTGATATTTTAAGTTTGGATCATGAGATAGATAAAAGTCAGTCTGGGCCGACTCATCATTTTGTAAAACCTAAAAATTTCAATCCTTCTCAGGTGAATGCTATTAATGAAGAAAACGATAGAGGTTATCTCTATACTCATCAAAACGGTCAAATTTGTGTGCTGGGTCAAAATATTCCAGGGATAACCTATGAAGTTTTGCCAGGCACCTCTCCAAATTTGTTGGCTCTGCAGGCTACTTTTGTCATTATGCCTAGGCAAGAAATGAGTGTTCCGATGGTTTTGGCTTGGGATATTCCCCGCGCTAATCAGTTTTATCGTTTTTACACTCGCTTTTTTGGAGTGAATGGCCTTAATGCCTTCAAAATTGCTAAAGAAGCTTTATCACAGCATCAAAATTATTTAGAAAAAATAAATCAGTTTCAGGAGCCCGTTTTAAATCGTCGTGATTTGCCCGATTGGTTTAAGGCAACACTTTTTAATGAACTTTATTATTTGGTAGATGGCGGAACAATTTGGGAGGCCGACTTTGGACGATTTACTTACTTAGAATGTTTTGATTATCCTTTTTATGAAACATTAGATGTTCGTTATTACGGTTCAATGCCGCTGGCTCTGTTTTGGCCTGAGATTGAAAAAAATACGATGCGCGAATTTGCAAAAACGATTTCAAAAAGTGATGAGTCAGTCATTAAATTTAATAAAGCCATGATCGTTGATCCTAAAGATTTAAATAAATCAAAACCAGTGGACCCGGTCGGGATTGATACTGGTTATCGTAAAGTTTCTGGCGCTGCACCACACGATTTAGGAACTCATACCGAATTACCCTGGCAAAAAATAAATGCCTACTTGTGGCGTAACTCAAACCGTTGGAAAGATTTAAATCCAAAATTTATTTTACAAATTTACCGAATTTATTTTTTGACTGGACATAAAGATCAAAACTTTTTACAAGAAATATGGCCGGCTGTGAAAGCGGCACTTGAATATATGAAAACTTTAGACAGTGATCAGGATGAACTGCCTGAAAATGAAAATTTTCCAGATCAAACTTTTGATAACTGGACGATGAAAGGCACGTCTGCTTACTGTGCGATATTAACTTTGAGCGCTTATCGTGCAGCCATTCGTATTGCGGAACGTTTAGGAGAAATGGATTTTGCTCAAACTTACAGAGAAAAAGTGACTAAAGGAAAAGAATCGCTCATTAAAAAATTGTGGAATGGAAAATATTTTAAATTTGATGAAACTTGTGAAGATGTGATGAGTGCCCAGCTGATGGGCCATTGGTATTTAGATTTATTTAATTTAACACCAGTATTTGACGTAGTGACAATCAAAAGTGTTTTAAAAAGTATTGTAGACACAAATTTGAATCGTTTTTTTGGCGGCAGACTTGGAGCTGTAAATGGGCGAACGAAAGAGGGGCTAGCCGTTGATAAAAGCCGTGATCCTAAAGGTCAGGGCAGTGATATTTGGGTTGGCATCAATTACGCTCTGGCTTCACATTTGCTAAAGCATGGTTTTAAGCGGGATGCTTGGAAAATTTTAAAAGCGATGTATCGTCAAACTTATCAGGGGGGTTATGCCTTTAGAACTCCTGAATCTTGGGATGAAAAAGGCAACTTTATTGCTTCTATGTATATGCGCCCGGGGGCGATTTGGGCAGTGATTATTTGAGATTTATAGGTATTTAGTACGATAAATATCATGCCGTCTATTTCTGAAAATAGAGTAAATAGTCCAATCAATTTATATGCTTATAACCGCACTAAAAAAGCGGACGATTTTGGAATGATTGAAACTGAAGAAGTGGATGTTAAACGTTTTAGTCATTCATACCCATTAGTGATTAATGAAGATCCAGTGGCCAGTTGAAATAAAGGCGGTTTTAAAACTGCTGCGGGCGCATCTGGTTTAAAAATTTATGGCAGTTTACCTAATGACGCAGAGCAATTCACTTGGAAAATTAATCGAAAAATTCCTAAAGGTGAAAAAGTTTTGGCTCTCAACTTATCAAAGGCGAGTGGACGTTTCCCCTGGGGCGATAAAATTTTTTCATTGATTGTTAACGGGAAAGCTCTTTTGCCAATTAACCGTGATGTGGAAGGCACAAACGAAGATCCCTATCTCAAACAGACAACTGGAAATATTTTTTTTGATTTGCCTGATGATTTAGAAGAAATAAAAACGTTGTCATTGAAGTTGGCTGCTGGAACCAATGCCGATATTTTAATTAAAGATATTGTGGTTCATGGCGGAGAATTAAAAAATGTAAAACCGGTTTCAAAACTTTTTCCTGCTGCAGTAAATCAGGTGGGTTATTTTTCAGATGCATCTAAAACCGCCGTTGTTTCCTATGATGACAAACAAACTCAAAAAAAAGTTAATTTTCTTGTTAAAGAAGTAGATTCTGGAAAAATATTGTTAAAAGGCAACTTAGATCGCTTTAAAATATTTTCTGGCAGCGGCCAGGCAAGTGCTCTTATTGATTTTTCTTCTATAAAAAAGGAAGGCCGTTATCAAATTATCTTAAATGATGGAAATCAAGAAACAATCTCGGCTATCTTTGAAATTAAAAAAAGTGGTTTGTATCAAAAACTTCGTAACGAAGCGTTAAATGTTTATACTTTTTTAACTTGCGGGGAAGACGGCCCCTATAAAGATCATGCACAAGATCAAAAGGCAGTTATTTATAAAACGAATCAAAAAATAGATATTTCAGGTGGCTGGCATGATGCCGGTGACTACGGTAAATATGTAGTGAATGGTGCTTTTTCTGTTGGGCTTATGTTAACGGCCAGTGATTATTTTCCTGAAAAATTTAATTATGAAATCGGAAAAGTTCCCAATGATTCAAGTCGGCGTTCTGATTTTTATTCTCAAATGAAAACGGAACTAGACTGGATGTTAAAAATGCAAAATGAAAATGGAGGGGTTTATCACAAAGCCGCTTCTGAAAAATGGCCGATGAGTTCTACTGCTCCTGAAGAAGATAATTTTGTAAAAAGTGTGATGCCGGTCAG
>CAYMKA010000121.1:0-5509 GCA_964390935.1 uncultured bacterium | reverse complement strand
TATGAATGCAAAGTGTTTTAAAACAAGTCTTTTTTAAGATTTGTCCCCAAATTTTGTCTACTAAGTAAACTCAAAAAACGACCATTTATTCATCGTTTCTGTTTTAAATTATTAGTCCATCCATAGAGGTATAGAGTTCCCTGTTTCTGGGTATTAATCACTATGAACATTGGATACATATTGAAGAGTATAACTTCGATATAGAAGTAAATTAATTTATGAAGTTAATTAAAAATATCTTTTTGATTTTAATGGTATTTCTTTGTGCCAGTCGAATGGCTAATGCTGCTTTGTTAATTGATAGCGGAGCAGGTACAGGGACAGTGGGTTTTGCTGGAGATGGTTTAAACGCGACGGCAAATGGACAATTTAACTTTCTGAACGGTATTGCTGCAGATGCTTCTGGTAATTTTTATATTGCAGACTTGGGCAATCAGCGTATTCGCAAAGTGAATGCCAATGGAATTCTTTCGACGATAGCCGGAACAGGAACTGCAGGTTTTACAGGAGATGGAAATTTAGCAGTCAATGCACGGATGGATTCTCCTTACGGAGTGGCCGCAGATCTTGCCGGGAACGTTTATTTTTCTGATTACAACAACAGCCGCGTTCGTAAAATTGATACCAATGGCATTATCACAACGGTGGCTGGAAACGGAGGCCAGGGTTTTGCCGGCGATGGTCTTTCCGCAACAGCCAATGGAAATTTATATTACCCCAATGGTCTTGCGGTAGATAACTTCGGCAATCTTTATATTGCAGACTTTGGCAATAACCGCATTCGCAAAGTCGATACGAATGGAATTATTACAACGGTGGCTGGTAACGGCACTGCCGGTTTTGCCGGCGATGGACTTTCTGCAACCGCTAATGGACAGTTGAATGGTCCTGTTGCAGTGGCTGTAGATACGTCTGGAAATATTTATATTTCTGATCGAGGCAATAACCGTATTCGCAAAGTGGATACGAACGGCATTATCACAACCGTTGCCGGTAATGGCACTGCCGGTTTTGCTGGAGATGGACAGTCGGCAACAGTGAATGGACAACTCAATACTCCTGAGGGAATTGCTGTTGATGCTTTGGGAAATATTTACATTGCTGATTCAGGAAATCATCGCATTCGAAAAGTAAATTCAAACGGCATTATCAGAACCATTGTGGGGACCGGTGTCAGTGGAGGTTCTGGAGATGGCGGTTTTGCAATTGCAGCTCGTCTTAATGATCCAACAGGAGTGGCTCTGGGATTAAACCAAAAATTTTATATCGTCGATTTTTTTAATAATCGAGTCAGAATGGCTTATCCCGATCAAATTGCTTTTAATATTAGCCATGGCCCGACCCTTAATTACACAACCATTATCGGAGCAGTAGAAGCAGCTAGCGCAAATGATAGGATTTTAATTAAATCAGGAACCCATCTCGAAGAAACGACCATTACGATTAATAAAAATTTGACTTTAAGTTCTCTTTCCGGTAAATCGACTGATGTCATGATTGATGGAGGAAACGAATTTCGTGTTTTTGTGGTGACAGATAATGCGGTTGTCACGATGAGTGCTTTAACAATTCAGCGTGGTTATGTTAGTTCGACTGGCGGCGACGGTTCTGCCATTAATTTTTCTTCAGGTTATCTTAATTTAAATAATATCAATATCAGCAATAACATTATTCAGTCAAAGAGTGGCATTGTTTATCAAGCTGCAGGAACCACTCTTAATATTTTAAATTCTGTGTTCAATAACAATGTGTCTTCACAAAATGAAAACAGTACTTTGTTTTCTTTTGGTTATCTTAATGTTTCAAATTCTGTCTTTTCTCAAAATCAGCATATGTATGGCGGGGCAATGGCTTTGTTTGGTAATTTTTCAATAAGCGGTAACACGATTACCGGCAATACGGGTGCGGCGGGCGGTGGCATTTTTGTTCAATTTAAAACCAGTCCTGGCAATGGCAGCTACGGCATTATTCAAAGAAATATTTTTAGTCACAATAGCAGCAGCGCTTCTTTTGGAGGCGGTGCGATAGTTTTGGGGACTGACAATGATGTGGTGAACGATTCACGATTGGATTTATTTAATAATATTTTCTCAAACAACACCGCGCTGTCAGGACCCGGCGGTGCTGTCGCCAACTACGCAAATTTAACAACAGTCTTAAACAGTCAATTTAATACTTTTTACGGCAATCAAGCGGCTGATGGTGGAGGTTTATGGACTCGATCCGGAACAACAACCAATGTGGTGAACGATATTTATTTTAATAACAGTGCTGCAACAGGATCACAAATTAGTCATCAAGGTGTATTTAGTATTTTCTATTCTGATATGCCCAGTGGGAATAGCGGAATAGCCGGAGGTTTTAATTTTGAGACGGCAGAAGGAAATATTACCGGCAATCCTTCTTTTGCAGGTATTTCGACAGATAATTTTCATTTAGCATCTGTTTCGGCAGTGATTGGCCGTGCAACCACCAACGTTCTAACTGCCATTGATTACAGCGGAGCAGCGAGAACCCTGGCTTATGACATGGGCGCTTTTAATTATTTTGATTCCAATGCTCCTACGGTCACTGCGATTAGTCCTTTTGCTGGTGAAACAAATGTTTTAACAGACACAGCGATTACATTGTCGATTACAGATGAAACTTTGGTTAGTTTTAACAGTATTAGTATCACTGTTAATAATTTATTGGTTTTTAAAAATGGCGCGGCTCAAAACGGTTATGTCGTTACATTTAATTCCATTTCACAAGGCTATCAATTTAATATTTCAACCAATAATGCTTTTTCAATCAACCAAACTGTGACTGTCAATGTCAGTGCCGTTGACCCTAAATCTAACGTGAGTGATCAAGCTTACAGTTTTACGACCACGGCAACTACGAGCATTATTTACTTAGCTCCTTGGGGAGATGACACGACTGGAAACGGAACAGCAGCTAATCCTTATCAGACGATTCCCCAAGCCTTATCCGTGATCACTGACGGCGGTGCAATTTATTTTTATCCTGGAACTTTTACGATGAATGCCAATGAAAATATATTTTACAACTTAACTTTTTCTGCTTATACAGGTGGAGGCGCTAACTCGACTAACGTCATTATTTCAGGAGAAAACACTACAAGATTATTTCAATTAATGGCACCGACGATTAATGTCACTTTCAATGAAGTCACTTTTACCGGGGCTTCGGGATCTGGTGGTTCTGTATTTAATATTGGTCAGTCTGCAATTAAGTTAGATCTAATTAATGTTATTGCATCAGGCAACTTCGCCTCTAGCCAAGGGGGCGTTATTTTTTCAGGCTACGCTAACCAAACAGGAGTGACCGTTAATATTATTAATTCTCTTTTTACTAACAATAGTTCTGCTCAAGATGGCGGTGTGATTTATGGTTTTGCTTTTTACAATATCGTGAATTCAATTTTCACGCAAAATCGAGCTCAAAATGGAGCTGTTTTTTATAATTATTATGCAACTCTTGCAAATTGGAATGTGATTAATTCTTATTTTAACGATAACACCGCTACTCAAGATGGCGGGGTGTTGTTTGGAAGAATAAATCTAAGTGTCACAAATTCTGTATTTCTAAATAATAGAGCCAATACTGGTTCTGGTGGTGTTGTTGTATTTTATGAGGGCAGTGCGCGTTTTTTTGATTTAACAATATCAGGAAATTATGCCGGTCAAAATGGCGGAGTGTTTTATGGCAACTCAGTTCCTGTTACTCTCAACAGAGTTATTATTAAAGGCAATCGTGCGTTAAATGGAGGGGTTATTTCAAATCTCTTTAATTTCACGGCGATCAATACTCTTTTTTATGATAACAGAGCGACTCAAAATGGCGGTGTTGCTTACAATTCAAATGGAACGGCTTTTTATAATGTGACCATTGTCAGTAATAACGCCGGAACAAACGGTGGGGTAGGTAGCTTTGGGACTTACGCGATCCAAAATTCAATTCTTTGGAGAAACACGGCGTCATCTGCAATTCACTTTGGCAATGCTTCTGGAAGTATTTCTAATTCAATTCTTCAAAATTTAAGTTATGGATCTTTAACTAATGGGGGCAATAATCTATCGGGAGACCCATTATTCGTTAGTGATTCAAATTTTCATTTAACGGATCTTTCTTCCGCGATAGACATGGGATTGAATTCCAATTTGCCAACTTCTGACATAGAGGGTTCTCCCAGAATTTATGGTATCGCAGTCGACGCGGGTGCTTACGAAAACCAAACCCATGCTTTTTATTTAAGTGATTTTTCTCCATCACTTGGCGCAATTAGTGTTGTCTCGGGAAGTGCCGTGACAGTTCGTATTCGGTCAATTGTTTCTACTCTAAACATTGCATCTGTTTCTTTCAATATCAATAATATTTTATACACTCAATCAGGTCCAAATACTTTTAATTACGTTAATAACAGCAGTCCCACCACAGGCGACATCACTTTTACAATTCAACCGATAACTGCTTTCAGCTACTTAAGTGTAGTCGGAGTAACGATCAATGCGTTAGATAGCTTGGGTAATAGCGTCAATAATTATGCCTATTCATTTACCATTCAGGATACTCCCTTTATCCATAACACCAGAACATTACAAAGCTACGATAACTTTGCGGTTGCGATTTCAGATGCTGTGACTGGAGACACGCTTTTTGTCGACCCGGGCAACCGTCTTATTTCATCGACAATCACTGTTAACAAAGCGTTAACTATTTCTGCCAATGCCGGCACGACAACCCTTAATGGACAAAACCTGATAAAAATTATGCACGTCTCAGGCGTTTCGCTCTCAATTTTGGGTTTAGATTTTGTAAGTGGTAATTCAAATACTTCTGGAGCTTTGCATCTGGCTGCGGGAAGTCAGGTCACAATCAATCGCGTCACTTTTGCAGGAAATAGAGCGACCGGCGGTATTGGTTCAGGCGGTGGAGCAGTAGGAATTTCTGGGGGTGCGACCCTAAATGCACAGTATGTGAACTTTAATAACAATATCAATGTAAGTGCTCTAGGGGGCGGTATTTTAAATTTAGGTTATCTCAATATATCTGATAGTCAGATTGTTTCTAACTCTGCAGCGATTGCCGGAGGCATTGCCAACTATACTGCCAGCGGGGGTATTTTTAATCGCTTAATTGTTTCTGGAAATTATGGCGCAGCTGCTACTTATGGCGGTGCAGGTTTTATTTCAGTACAAAGCGGTCCAATTGATGTGGCTAATACTTTGTTTATCGGAAATTATGGTGCGGCAGGAACTGCTTTTTCTAGCACTGTTACAACGATCAATATTTATAACTCCACTTTTGTTAATAACGTTGGAGCCATTGGTTTAACTGCAAGTTTGGGAGCTTCAAGGTATGCAAACTTGTTTAATAATATTTTTTATAATAATGGGGGAACTCCCTTTATCAATGGTGTCACCACACAGCTAGTCACAAATAACATGACTTATTCTTACGCCGAAAATTATTTAACTTCAGGAACCGGAAATTTATTACAAAG
>CAYMKA010000120.1:0-5550 GCA_964390935.1 uncultured bacterium | reverse complement strand
TGCTAACAAAAAAGCCACGGACTTGCGCCCGTGGCTTGATCTTTTAAAACCTAAAAATTAACTATCCTTTATCTTTATCCTTCTACGTTCGCGCTAACGATGATGGCCATATCCATCATGTGGATGGTTTGACCTTCTGATTTACCGCTGAAATTAACTTTTTTACCCGCTTTAGTGGTGGTATTGGTATTTTTTACGATTGGTAAAAGTTTTGCATCGATAACGATGTACTTGCCAGCGTTTTCGGCTTTACCATTTTCAGTTTTAGTTTGAAGTTTATTCTTTTTAATGTGATCCCATAACTTCTTGGTGATCTCTGTTCTAGGAAGCTCTTTTGCTCCTAACAGACTAGATAAATCTGATTTCAATTTTACCGGTTTTGCGAGGCCTTTTTCTGCCATACAAATCCCCCTTCTTAAAAATTTTGATTACTTTAGCGAAAAAAAGATTAAAAGGGAAATGGAATCTGGACGCCTGTCTACTTAGTACTTGCTAAAGCCTTTTCAAGTTGATAGGCAGATCGACCATAGTCTTTAACCACTCGGTGCGTATTAAACTGCGATCCATTCTTAGCAATGGCGTTTTTCATGACTTTAATCCAGCCAGCGTGGTTTTGGTAGTAAAGCGGAATCACTTTGTATTCGAGTTTTTCATAAAAATCTAACGCATCAGGAGCATCTTCTTGATCAGAAAGGGTGACTTCAGAGGGAGCAGCGCCTATCGACCAGCCGGTTAAATCTTCTTCATGGCCTTCAATCCACCAGCCGTCTAAAATAGAAAAATTAGGCACTCCGTTGATCGCTGCTTTCATGCCTGAAGTCCCTGAAGCTTCTCGTGGACGAACAGGATTATTGAGCCAGACATCGACTCCTGCCGTCATCAGCGCGCCTGTTTCCATATTGTAATTTTCTAAGAAAACAATGCGAATTTTTTCAGGATAAGTTTTATTAATGTGGTTAATGCTCTCAATCACTTTTTGGATTTCTTTTTTACCCATGTCATCTCTGGGATGAGCTTTGCCCGCAAATACAAACTGGACCTGGCCTTTGCAAATTTGAGCTAATTTTTCGAGATCATAAAAAATAAGGCTGGCTCGCTTATAGGGAGCGGCTCTGCGTCCAAAACCAATAGTTAAAGTTTTAAGGTTAAAGACTTCTCCGGTTTTTTCGACAATATAATCCAGGAGTTTTTGCTTGTTTTCTTGATGAGCCTTCCAAACCACTCCATCTGGTAAATCGAGCGCTCTTAAAATTTGTTTTTCATCTGTTTTCCAGTTAGGAAAATTTTCATCAAATATTTTATGAAACGGTTTGGACACCCAAGTCATCGGATGAATGCCGTTGGTAATGGCGTCCATTTGATAACCCGGAAATAAATTGCGAGAAACTTCGCCGTGTTTTTGAGCGACCGAATTTCGATAACGGCTTAAATTCATGGCCAGCGTTGTCATATTTAAATCGGAGTAACCTGCAATTTTTTGAATGTGCCATGGCAAAATATTTCCCAGAACCTGATGAGCCATATCATAAGGAAAGTGATCATGACCTGCAGGCACAGGGGTGTGAGTAGTGAAGGTGCAATATTGAGCTACTTCGCTGTCGGTATAATTATGATCACCAAGTAGTTCCAGCGTTAAAAGTGCGGCATGACCTTCGTTCATATGAAATGTTTTGATATTGGGATAAAGTCCCAAGCTTTTTAAAAGTCTAACCCCGCCCACGCCTAAGAGGGCTTCTTGTTTTAAACGATATTTTAAATCTCCGCCGTATAAATAATGAGTGAGGCTTCTATCGTCAGGATGATTTTCAGGTAAATCAGTGTCTAAAAAATAAACCGGAACAATATGACCGGTGGTCCCTTTTAATTCGTAAAGCCATGCTTGAGCGAGCACAACGCGCCCCTCGAGAGTGAGTTCAATAATATTATTTTGTAATTTTAAAAAATGGTGAGGGTCCCAGCGGGTGGGTTGTTCTTTTTGCCAGCCGGTTTCATCAATTTTTTGTTCAAAATATCCACGGTGATATAAAAGACACATGCCGACAATAGGCATTTCTAAATCAGCAAAACTTTTCAGCATGTCCCCTGCTAAAACTCCCAGCCCTCCCGAATAAGTAGGCATTTTAGGTTCTAAAGCGACTTCCATTGAAAAATAGCAAACGGAAGGCCCGTTTTGAGCCGATGATTTTTTCATTACAAAAAATAATATCACGAATGTTTTTGATTTCGATGCAGAAACTAAGTTTTGCCTTTATAATCTTTGCATGGGGGCTCGTGTTATTTCGGTGATTAACCAAAAGGGGGGCGTGGGGAAAACCACTTTGTCTCTCTCTTTGGCTTCCATGTTATCTTCTAAAAATTTAAAAGTTCTTTTGGTTGATTTTGATCCCCAAGGTCATTCGACGATGGGCTGCGGTTTTGATAAACGCCAAATGAAAAATACCATTTTTGATTTGCTCGATTCCACCTATCAGCCGAAAATTTTTAAAAAAACATTATGTACTTTATCTGAAAATTTTCACTTACTGCCTTCTAATATTTTACTGAGTTCTTTTGAGCAGAAGATGTCTGGCATCAAAGAACGTGAATTTGCCTTAAAGAAAGTTTTAGACGGCGTACGCGGCTACGATTTTGTGATTATTGATTGTCCGCCCAGCCTGGGACTGTTAACTATTAACGCGCTTCTGGCGAGTTCACATGTCATGATTCCGCTCGATTTATCTCCTTTTGCATTAGATGGTCTGTATGCTTTAAACGACACGATTCAACTTCTAAAAAATAGACTTTCCCATAACTTAGATTACCGTTTGTTTATTAATCGCTATGACAGACGCTTATCACTTAATAAAGAAATGCTAGAACGTTTACCCGGTGATTTTTCGAGCCGTATGTTTAACGCGCGTTTTAGCCCTTCTGTTCGATTTGTTGAAAATCAAAAAGATGGCAATCCGTTAAATTTGAAAAAGTTAGGGGTCCGCAATTTAAGAGCTCTTGAGCAACTTGCTTTTGAAGTTCAGGGCTGGGTAAGACATTTTGCAGAAGAGCTGAATTCGCCTATTAAGTTAGAAAAAACTAAAAAACTAACTCCGACGGCATTGCGCAAAACTCAAGCGACGATCAGCGATGACACGGTTTTGTATGCCACTCATTTGCAAACCGAAGAAGGAATTTTATTTACCTATCAAGATAACCAGGCCAGAGAAGTTTCAGTTGCCGGAGATTTTTCAAACTGGAAAAAAGTAGCCATGACTAGAGTGGGTTCAGGGGGGTCGTTCACCACTTTTGTTTATTTAACTCCTGGCAAATATGCTTATAAATTTTATGTTGATGGGAAATGGCTTTTGGATGCAGCGAATCCTTATAAAAAAACAGATGGCGCAGGCCACGTTAATTCTTTAATCACCGTAGGGTGATGTCTTTTTCGTTTCAAAATTCTCAGGAATATTTGATGGTGAGCCGCGATGGGGGCTATAGTTCTTCGACACTCTGCGGACAAAATATCAGGACTTATCACGGTCTTTTGGTCTATCCCAATCATGATTTTAGTGACCGTATTGTGACTTTAGCTAAATTTGAAGAGATTATTCATTTTCAAGATCAAACTTTTGAACTATCGACGAATCAATTTAATGATGTCATCCATCCTCGTGGTTTTGAGATGATTGAGAAAATTGAAGTAGAAAGTTTTCCTGCTCAACTCACCACTCAATATCGCTGGGGCGATCATTTCTTTTTTCAAAAAATTCAAAAACAAGTTGAGGGTCAAAATGAATTAGAGCTGATTTATTTAAACCAAAGTAAAGAACCGCTGACTTTAACTTTAAGGCCGCTGATGGCTTTTCGCAGTTACCATCATAGTCAATCCTCTGACCAGACTATTATAAGCTATTACTCAAAAAGTAAAAAACAAATTGAAATAAAGTCTGATCATTATTCTTTTTTTGTGCAGATTAGTAGTGATCAAAACTTTAAGTATGGCGCTGAAGAAATGGTTTATCGGGATATGATTTACTCTGTAGATCAGGCACGAGGACTGGGACATCGTGAAAATTTAAATAGTCCCTGTGACTTTACTTTTGAATTATCTCCTAAAGAAAAAGTAAAAATTATTGTTAGAGTGATTGATAAAAATAAATTAACGACTACTAAAAATATATTTAAATTCACTGAAGCCGATTCTAAAATCATTGCTAAATTTCCCGGGGCTTTTTCTTTAGTCAGTCATGCTCAGGATTTTGTGGTGAGACATAATCAAAAATTGAAGCTTTTGGCAGGATACCATTGGTTTACCGATTGGGGACGAGATACGCTCATTGCGATGCGGGGTCTCATTTTGGCTACGGGTCGCTTTGGAGAGGCAAAAGAATTGCTAGAGAATTTATTGTCTAATGTTCATCAAGGTCTTATTTACAATGTTTATGTGGAGGGCAGTGGAGCGGGGTCGGGGTATCAATATCACAGTGCGGATGCTTCTCTTTTGCTTTTTGTGGCTCTTTACGATTATGTGCTTGGGACCAATGATTTAGATTTTTTTTCAAAGCATCAAAAAACATTAAAATCTATTTTGGATCATTTTGTAAAAGGAACTCTTAACGACATTTATTTTTCTGATCAAAAATTACTGCATGCTGGAAACAACTCAACAGCACTGAGTTGGATGGATGCGAAAGTAGACGGAAAACCGGTCACTTCCCGTTCCCCTTACGCCATTGATTTAAATGCTTTGTTTTATAACGCCATGTGTACTTATGATGAATTTTGCAGGCAGACTAAATTTCCCACAGCCTATGAAAAATTAACCCAGGAGCTGTTTCTAAGTTTTAAAAAATATTTCTGGAATGGTCAATTTGGAGTGGATTATTTAGATGAAAATTATCAAGCGAATCAACAATTCAGACCTAATCAACTTTATGCATTGGCGCTACCTTATCCGCTTTTTAACCGAGAGCAAGGCAAACAAATTTTAGAACGCATTGAAAAAAAATTGATGACACCAGTGGGACTACGAACTTTATCTCCTGCTGATTTAAACTATATTGGAAGTTACGAAGGCGGCCCCGCTGAACGAGACCGTGCTTATCATCAAGGAACCGTTTGGCCTTATCTTTTAGGAATTTATGGCGACGCGATTGAATATGTTTACGGTAAAACCAATTTGAAGTGGAAACAATTTAAAGAACAAATTTTAAGTTTTTTAAATACAATCGATAAAGAAAATTATGGATTAGTTCCTGAGATCTATTCGGCGAATGGTCCGCATCTGGCGAAAGGCTGTATTCATCAGGCGTGGAGCAGTGGAGAGATCATCCGTCTACTAGTTAAATTTTGAGTCTTAAAACTTGGATTTCATTAGTCTATTAGACAAAACTCTATATAATATTTTTGCACTCAGTTAAGTCGGGGGAATTGACTGAGTGCTTCTTTTTTTTACTGCTTTTTTCTCCCAGAAAGCACATACATAAAGACATGGCTCTAAAAGTACTAATGCTCGGTTGGGAATATCCGCCTCTTAAAAGCGGAGGCCTGGGGACAGCATGCTATGGTTTAACCAAA
>CAYMKA010000119.1:0-5571 GCA_964390935.1 uncultured bacterium | reverse complement strand
CTGCTCTGCCTCCGGCACAAAAGAGATTTTCTTCCAAAAATAATCTATTTCTTTTTGATCTTCGCATCTAAGCACAAGCGTTTGCATTTCATTAAACTTAAACTCATGTTTGTTCGCACTATCCATCACCACAAACTCATTTTCCTCTAAATGAAAACGAGCATAGCTAATCGTGCCTTCTTTTTCGGGAGGCTGATTTGCTCCCCATCGTGCAAAATGTCCTTCCAAAATTCCAGATTTTTTTCCGTGAGCTTTAAACATTTCGCAGTAATAATTCATGGCCGCTTCGGCTTTGCCGGCAAATTCTTGAGTAAACATCAGTGACGGCGTAATTCTTTGCACCCTACGGGTGTCAAACATAATTTGCCAGGACACGCCAAATTTATCTTTCAGCCAGCCGTAGCGTTTTGAAAAAGGATACTCACCGAGTGGCATCAACACCTCAGCACCTATAGATAGTCTATTCCAAAAATTATCAACCTCTTCAATCGTAGAACAAGCCACAATATAAGAAAAAGAAGGATTACGTTCAAAAAATTTTCCAGCACTGAGAAATTGAATCTCAAGCCCCCACAGTTTGAGCACTATCGCATTAGCCTCCCCGCTGGGAGTCTCAGGCAATTTCACATTTGAAATGATTTTAGATTCAGGAAAAATTTTAAGATACCACTGCGCGGCTTCCAGCGCCTGGGTTTCAAACCAGATAAAAGGAATTATTTTTTGCATATAAAATTATAGCCTTTCATTAAACTGTTATTGCCGTTTTTTTATTCATCCTCACATAAATAATCGGCATTAAAATCAGAGTTAAAAAAGTGGAAGAAACAATGCCGCCGATCACAACGGTCGCTAACGGCCTTTGCACTTCTGCCCCAATACCGGTATTAAAAGCCATTGGCAGAAAACCCAAACTTGCCACCAGCGCGGTCATTAAAATAGGGCGCAGTCTTTCGTTGACTCCCAAGGCCACAGCTTCTTCTAACGGCAAGCCCTGGTTTCTTTTTTGCTCAAAAAACAAAATTAAAACCAGCGCATTAAGAGTGGCAATGCCCATTAAAGCAATAAACCCCACTGCCGCTGAAACACTTAAAGGAATGCCTCTGATCAACAAAGCAAACACTCCCCCGGTTGCTGCCAGCGGCACACTCAATAATATTAAAAAAGTATTTTTTAAATTTTTCATGGCTTCGAATAAAACAAAAAAGATAATTAAAAAAGTAAGCGGAATGACAATCATCAATTTATTACGGGCCCGTTCTAAATTTTTAAATTGTCCGCCCAGGCTAATTTCATAACCTGCCGGCAAAATTAATTCTGCATGTATTTTCTGCTGCAGTTCTTTCACAAAACTATTGATGTCTCTGTCTTTAAGATTAATGGCCACAGCCGAATATCTAACCCCCTGGCTATGGGCAATAGTGGTGACTTCATCTTTTAAACTAAAACGGGCCAGTGCAGATAAAGAAACCGTGCCTTTGGTGGCCAGTCCCACCGGTAGTCTTTTAATATTTTCGGGATTCTCGCGGTATTCTTCAGAAATTTTCATCACAATCGGAAAACGCCATTGATTTTCGTAAAAACTGCCGATGGTTTCTCCGCCCATCGCAATTTGCAGTAAATGATTCACTCTTTTGATATCTAAACCATAGCGGGTGATTGCATCATAATCGGGCACTGCGCTGAATACCGGGCTGACTCCCAAAGCGGTTAACGCATCCAACTCCACTGACTCCACCCCTTGAATGGGTTTAATAATTTGAATACTTTTTTGCAGCAGCTCAATAAGTTTTTTGAGATCTGGCCCGTAAATTTTGAGAGTCACATCGGCCCGGCTGCCCTCCAGCATTTCGTTAAAACGCATTTCGATCGGCTGATTTTCTGCTATCTGCTGATGACTGGCTTTAGAAATATTTTTTTCAAGAGCAGCCTTGATCTTTTCATAAATTTTTTGCTTGTGAGCAATAATGGTTTTGTCTTTTTTCAAAATAACAAAAGTATCTGCCAGGTGAACGCCCATAGGATCTGTCGCCGATTCGGCAGTTCCTAACCGTCCAAACACATGCTCCACTTCAGGAAAAGTGCTGATTATTTTTCTGATTGTTTTTGAATATCCACCGAACGATCTATGCCGATCTGAGTGTCTCTGGTTAAGTTAATCACTAAATCGCCTTCATTTAAGGCAGGCATAAAATCGGCCCCCATTCGGGAAAACATCAAAAAACTCAGCAGCGAAATAAAAATCGCCGCGGCCATCACTAATTTTTGACGGCCAAAACTGAACCAATATATTTTCTGATAATTTTTTTGAATCACGTCAAAAAACTTAGAAGAAGACTCTGAATTTTTTTTATATTTAATCCCCAAAAATGCCAGAGAAGGAATCAGAATCAGCGCTATCAACAGCGAACAGCCCAGCGCCATCATCACTGTCAGTGCCATGGGTCTAAACAATTTTCCTTCAATGCCTTCCAGAGACAAAATAGGCAGATAAACAATTGAAATTAAAATAATGCCTAAAACAACAGGTTTAGCGACTTCCTGCACCGCCTCGGCAATTAAATTAATTTTTTCCTCTGAAGTTAAATCTTTAGGATGATGTTCAAATTTTTTCAAAATATTCTCAATTAAAACGACACTGCCATCCACTAACAGGCCAAAATCTATTGCCCCTAAACTCATTAGACTGGCTGAAATGCCCAGAGATTTCATTCCCAAAAAAGTAAACATCATCGAAAAAGGAATGGCTGCCGCTACAATCAAGGCCGCTCTTAAATTTCCTAAAATCAAAAAAAGCACGACTACGACCAGCAGGGCACCTTCTACCAGATTTTTTTCAACGGTTTTAATAGTGGCATGAACCAAATAACTGCGGCTGTAGAGAATTTTTAATTCCAGATCTTGCGGCAAAGCCATTTTTTTCAGGGCCGCTTCGCAATCTTTTGCCACTTGGGACGAATTCGCTCCGCTCAACATTAAAACAATTCCTAAGACTATTTCTTTGCCTTCATAAGTCGCCGCTCCCAGCCGCTGAGCATGATCGACACGCACATTAGCCACCTGACTTAAACGAACCGGATTCCCGTAAACATCCAGCTTAACTGCCAGTCGGCGGACCGTTTCTAAATTACTCAACCTGCCCGAAGAACGCACTACCATTTGTTTGCCTTCAGATTGAATGTAACCGCCTCCAAAGTTTTCACCCAACGTTTCAATTTTTTCAGCCAGCTCTTCGATAGAAATTCCATACTGCGCCAGACGGTTGGGCAAAATATCAATATGGATTTCTTGTTTAAATCCGCCGCTCGAATCAACGCTGGCAATACCTTTAACTGTTCGTTTTAAATAGGGGGCAAGCACCAAGTCCTGATAAGTTCTTAAATATAAAAGCTGTTCTTTTTCACTTTTTTTAAATAGTTCCGAATTTGTTTTAGGTAAAACCGTATACATCAACACTTCTCCCAGTCCGGTCGTAATAGGAGCAAGCATGGGGGTCATTTTTTCCGGCAGTTGTCCGGCTAGTCCCTGCAATCGTTCGCTGATCTGCTGCCGGGCCCAATAAATATTGGTCTGATCTGCAAAACGAACCACCACCTGCGACAGACCATATTTAGAAAGCGAGCGAACTTCTTCGACACCGGTAATGCCGTTGAGTTCATTTTCTATCGGGAACGAAATTGTTTTTTCAATTTGTTCTGGATCTAAAGCACCGGTTTTGGTATTCACCACTACCTGCACGGGAGTAATGTCCGGAACAGCATCAATGGGTAAATGCAGCAGCGCCCATAAACTTAAAGAAGTTAAAATCGCAAATCCGACGGCAATCCATTTTCTATTTTTGACTGTTTGAATAATAAATTTTTTCATCGGGAGCTCCTGTTATTGGTTTACCAGCAGTTCGGGCAAATCGTTTCGGCCCGTCAAACGGGCAATTTTAGAAATCGAATCCACCAGAGCTCTTTGCGCCTGAAATGTTAACGACGCTGTGTCCGCAATTTGTTTATCAAGTTCAATAAAAGTTAAAAGATCAATCAATTCTTTTTTAAAATCGCGCTCTAAACGATCAAATGTTTCTGTGGTCTGAGTGAGCTTTAAAGGGTGATACAGCTGTGCGCGCTGACGGGCAATTTGATAAACCATCACCGCTCGCTTCAATTCATTTTCAAGAATACGTTTTTGATAATCAATCTCAATTCGTTCGCGCATTATTTTTTTATCAATGCTATCAACCAAGGCACGATTCCCCCCCCAAACAGGCAGGTTGATGCCCAGCCCTAAAAAATATGTTTTTTCGTTGAGGGTGCTAAAAGGCTGATCATAAGAACCTGACAAAACGGGATCACTCCAATTTTCTGCGGCCATCAGTTTTTTTTCTTCGCCTAATTTCATTAAGTTTTTTTCTAAAATTAATAAATCATCATTATGATTCAAATCTTCTGTTAAGTTTTGCCCCGCAAAAATATCTTTTTCGGCTTTTAACCAACCAATCTCGGGCACCGCCGTGTTGGCTTGATAAAAAGCCAGTTTTTCTTTTAATTGGTCGCGCTGCGACTGAAGTTCGAGAAGTTCTGATTCAACTTTTTTGATCTGCTGTTTTACGATTTGAGCCTGTGCATTCACTTGAGGAGAAGCAATCGGTCGGGATCTTAAAAACGCTTCGGCCAGTTCAAGTTTTTTTTGGCGGTGAACTTCGAACGCGTATTGGCTGTCAATTATTTTCAATTCGAATGCCAAAACAGTTATTTGTTGCACTAACTGCCGATAAAGCAATTGGTGTTTTAGCCTGGCAATCGCCAGTTCTTCTTCATAGATTTGTGATAAAAAATTTTGTTTGCCCAACACTGGCAAAGGCTGACTCACCGAAATACCATAAAGAGAACCGTAAGAAAAATGAATATTCGGCGACTGCCATGTTTTGGCTATTTGAGATTTTGTTTCAATCTCCTCGATTTCTAAAAAACTGGCCTGAATGAGGGGATTACGACTGACATTATTGTTAACCCAATCGACCACGCTCTCAGCCGCATTAGCAGAGTAAAAACTCAATAAAATAAAAATGATGATAAGCAAACGGGACATAATTTCTCCTTCATTAGAAAATTTGATCTGGACTAAAAGATCAAATCAGGAGAACGACCGAATCCTTTCCCAAAAACTGGGGTTGAATCAGAAGATTAAAATCTTGAGGACTGATGCCATTTGAAAGGGGCTGAAATTAAAGTGTTTCTAATTTCTGCACTGGTAATACCGGTACAGCAAGCGCCACAAACACGGTTTGAATCACAGCATGATCTAAAGCCGAAGCCTGCAAATCAAAACAATCAAAACAGTCTCGATCAGGAACACAACTCGCTGTCCATTCCAGACTGACTTCACCATCAGATTCAAAACACCAAACCGGTGAAAAAACACTTGTGATCACAGTGAGCAGTAACATCAAAGCCAGAACAACGTTTTGAATTTTTTTCATGGCCAAATAAATAATACCCTATTCTTGAAAAATTTAAACAAAAAATAGTTGGCTGAACCTCCAAGACACCGCTCGAAAGAACCACCAGTAATTTATTAATGGAT
>CAYMKA010000118.1:0-5579 GCA_964390935.1 uncultured bacterium | reverse complement strand
AGAAAAGTCAAATTTTTTAATTTGAATTCAATAAAAAAATTTTGAACTCGTCTCAAATTTTGATAACTTAATGCAATATTTCTGGGGGGAAATTAAGTTTGATTGCCCTATCCAAAAAAACAATTGCAGAGAGTGGCGACACACGTGAATTGATCACTTGGCTTGATCGTTCTGCCCGCTACCAAGCGCCACGAATCGATATGTTTATTCAAATGAATAAAAAAGAAGTTAACCCAACTTCTGGAAAAATCAAACAAATTTCACAAAGCACTGTAAAGCTAAAAATCGAACGCAATGCAAATAATTTTTTATTCAAGGCCAGCGGCAGTCTTGATTATCAAGAATTAGAATTTACCGGCTCCAAAGGAAAAATTGGTTTTGAATACGACAGTTTTTCTCAAAAATTGAAAATTTTAAAAAATGAAACGGACTTTGGTTCCACCGTCGCCAATCTTTTTGGCAAAGGTTACCTCAGTGCTAAAAACTGGACGCTAGATCTTAGTTATGAAAAGTTTTTTGATGAAAAAAGCGGAGAACCTAAAAATACTGATATCGCCGGACCTTTGCTTCGACGTCAGCTTTTTATTGGCAGAATTCCTGTGCCAAACACTATCAACTGGAAATTGCCTTTAGTCATTCAAGAGCTTTTGATGACCGTAAAAGGTCCTTATGACAAATCTTCTGTCGATTTAAACTCTCAAAGTAGCCCGCAGCTCTATGTTAAAAATGGCAGCGAAACTCTGGTTTCTTTTCGTAATCGACATTCCATTCTTTCGATAGAAAGTCTTAATCAAAAAAGACCCTTAAAAAAAGATTACAAAGCAGATGAAATTACTGATTTTCAAAAGACGCCTTTTGAAGAAACAAGTCTGACAGCAGAAACAGTCCCCTCACTTTTACCTTAAACAAGCTAAAATAAGCGTCCCATGAAAATAATTCTCTCCACCCCGCGTGGATTTTGTGCCGGAGTTTTCAATGCTGTCGATATTGTGGAGAAGTGTATCGATACCTTTGGCAAACCCATTTATATCTTAAAAGAAATTGTCCACAACAAAACGGTTGTAGACCGCTTAACCCAAAAAGGTGCTCACTCCATTCAAAGTATTGATGAAGCCCCTGAAAATTCTTATTTAGTTTTTTCTGCTCACGGCGTTCCTCCCCAATTTCATCAAATGGCAAAAAGCAGAAATATTAAAGTCATTGATGCCACTTGTCCGCTGGTCACGAAAGTTCATTTAGAAGCGCTGCGTTTTGCAAAAATGGGTTACACCATTTTATATATTGGGCACAAAGGTCATGACGAAGTGGTAGGAGTTTTAGCCGAAGTTCCTCATGCGATTCATTTGGTGCAAGATCCCGCTGAAGCCAAAACATTTCAGTTACCCGAAAATGAAAAAAATAAAAAGTTGATTTATTTAACTCAAACCACTTTATCGGTTCATGAAACTCGTGAAATTATTCAAATTTTAAAATCACGTTTTGAGACGCTCGAAGATCCTCCCAACGAAGATATTTGTTACGCCACCACCAACCGCCAAAATGCGGTGACCGATTTATCTAAAGTTTGTGACTTAATTTTAGTGGTGGGTTCTCAAAACAGTTCTAATTCGCAGCGGTTACGTGAACTCGCTGAACAAAAAGGCATTTCGTCTTATTTAATTGATTCCACTAAAGATATTAAAAAAGATTGGTTCGCGAGTAAAAAAGCAGTCGGCATTACTGCGGGCGCTTCTGCCCCTGAAGATTTAGTGCAAGAGATTGTTCAATACATTCAAAGTGAATTTAAAGTGGCCGAAGTTGAAGAACTCGTTACGGTCAAAGAAGAAGTTCATTTTCCACTGCCTAAAGTTTTGCGAGAAGCGTTAAAACAAAAAGCTTAGGGTTTTTTATTAAAAGGATTTAACTCTTTCAAAGCTTCTTCGGCCGCTTTTTTGACTTCCAGAGAAGAATCCCACAAGGCAGCCCAAATAAGGGTTTGTTCAGCTGATTTTATTTTTTTAACGCCCAGCACTAATGCTGTATTTACGCGTACTCTGGGATCCGGGTCATGTCTTAATGTTGTCTTCAGAGCTTCGATTCCCTTAGGGGTCAAAACTTCAGTCATCTTAAGCACGGCATATCCGCGCAGTTCACTTTCTTTGTCATTGGTCATAATATCAATCAGAGCTTTTTCTACTTCTTTTGGCTCGTTTTTAATCATTTTATTCAACTCTTGATACTGGCGAGATAAAGGATTTTCAGAAACGATCACAGATTTCATCAGTATTTTTAAATTTTGAGTAAATGGAGCATAAACAGATTCCTGGACATCACTGCGTTTAATTTGCTTTTCAGGTAGTCTCGAAATGAACATCCCTATACTATTCCCCAAAATTTCATTTTTAATCCTATAATTCCTGGATGCAGTATCCTCCATTCTTTTCTAGTGTCGGGCAAGAAATAACCGCGCTTAAAAAAGGCATTGTCTATAAAAAGTGGGAAATCGCTTTAATGGGTCTGACGGGCAAAGACTGTCAGAAACTTTTACATGCCATTACCACCAACGAAATTGAATCGCTTAAACCTTTTTCACAAGTTGAATTTTCTTTTTTACAAGCCAACGGCAAAATGATCGTCCCTTCGCGGGCATTGGTATTAAACGATGCCGTATTGTTAGAGGTCCCCGAAAGCCATTTTCAAAAATTAGCTGCCCATCTAGATAAATACATCATTATGGAAGATGTTGTGGTTTCTTCAGAACCTTCGGCTTTAAAAGAATATGCTTTTCACGGCGAAAATATTGCCGAAAAAATAAGCGCCCTTTTTCCAGGCTGGCAAAAACCCACTGGCAATCAAGTTTTACCCTATCTAGATGATTTATTTTTTACTTACGCGCAAAATTTATACGGGGTAGAAGGTTATGTGCTGTGTCTGCCCGAGGCCATGGAACAAAAATTATTTCAGCGGGCGATGGAAGCAGGCATCATGCCGGCCGGTTTTGAGTCGATTCAAGCGCTTGAAGTTTTATATGCGATCCCTCGTTTTGAAGCTGATTATCACGACGCCCATTTACCTTTGGAAGTGGGTCTTAAAAAAAATATTTCGTTTACCAAAGGTTGTTACTTGGGCCAAGAAATTATTGCCCGTGTCGACACCCAAAGCCATGTGGTTAAAAACCTGGTCCAGCTCGTTTGGAATGAGCCTGTCGACATTGCACCGGGAACTGAACTTTTTCAGGAGGGAGAACCGGGTTCTGTAGGTTATACCACCCGCTCCATTAGCGACGGCGTCAAAACCTACAGCCTCGCCATGATGAAATGGCCAGCCATTCAAAGGTCCAAAACAGTCATGGCTAACCACAAAGCGGGAATCGTTAATAAAATTTTATAGAACTTTTTAAATAAACATTCGATAGCTTTTATGGCTTTTTTGATAAATACTAAATTCATTTCTGGATCCGATTCGGCAACAGACCCCCTCGTCATCTCAGAAGAAGCTTTTGAAAAAGGTTATGAAAAAGACGAGTTCAATTTATTTATTCACAAACAATGGGAGCTATTTTCTACAAAAAGAAAACTAGATTTTGAAATTAAAAATTATTTTAAAGAAAATCGAATTTACTTTTATTCAGCTCAAAAAATTCAAAGTGAATTAAATCATAACAATGCCAGCGAATCATATTCTCAATATTCATTTTTGAGTTTCTTAAACAAAACGCAATTTACTGAAGAATTCAAAAAAAGCATCCGTAGTTTTGCTTTTTTTGCGACTGAAAATATTCTCCAACATGCTGATAAAGAGGGGATCTTTCTTTTCCGAAAATTGCCTGAGCAACGTTGTATTGAATTTACAGTATTCGATGCAGGTCCAGGGATTACTGATGCCAATGGTGATGGAATTCCAGATATCACCTATGTCGTTAAAGAAGGAAATACTTTGGAACCCAATCCCAATAACGGGATTGGCCTAACGATTTCAATCAGAAATATGGATCAGCTGGTTTTGTTCACCAATGGTTATAAATGGCGAAAGTCGCATACGGATATCATTGAAAAGGCAAACGAATACGTGCGAGGAGTCAAAATTATTGCCCGAAAATACTATACGGATCATCCTTTTGAAGGCACCGAATTTGAAGCTTATTCCAAAACCGATAAAGTCATTCCTTTTGATCGTCACCTTCCTGACAATTACGATTAGGCCTATCTATTCAAAACAATCGTTATATAAAAAACCACTGTATACAGCCTGCCTTCATATGGTATAAATAGGACCTTACTGGTCCGGTATAGAGGAAATTATGCTCAAATTAAGTCGCAAAGTCGAATACGGCCTGATGGCCCTTAAAAAATTGAACTCGCTTTCAGACGGGCAAACTTTAACTGTTAAAGAAATTGCCACCGCTGACAAGATTCCTGAACAGCTTTTGAGCAAACTCATGCAGTTACTTGCTAAAGATGAAATTGTGGAATCCATTCGCGGCACTCAAGGCGGCTATAAATTAAAAATAAATTCTAACGACCTAAAACAAATTAAGCTTAGTGACATCATGCAAAAATTTGGCCAGCCCTTAAATGTAGTGGATTGCATGGAAGCCAGCGGCATCGCCGGCAAAGAAGAATTATGTCCACAGTATTCCAGCTGCCACATTAAATCGCCGATGCAGGTGGTTCAAAACAAAGTAAATAAAATTTTTTATCAAACGACCTTAGAAGAAATATTGTAAAGGAAGCAAACTATGAATACTAAAACAGACCAAAAAATAAGTATGAGAACTAAAGTAGAAAACATGAATGTCATGCAAAAGCCGGATGGTTCCTATGTTTATTTAGACAATAATGCCACCACTCCGATGGACCCGCGGGTTTTCGAAGCCATGAAACCTTACTTTATTGAAAAATTTGGCAACGCAGCTAGCCGTTCCCATCATTTTGGTTGGGAAGCCGAAGATGCTGTTGATTTGGCGCGCAATCAAATTGCTAAAGCCATTGGCGCAGTTGATCCTAAAGAAATTATTTGGACCAGCGGTGCCACCGAATCAAACAACATTGCCATTTTGGGTGCCGCTGAAATGCACAAAGAAAAAGGCAATCACATTATTACTCAGGCGATTGAACACAAAGCAGTCCTTGATCCATGTAAATATTTAGAATCCAAAGGTTTTCAAGTGACTTACTTACCCGTTGATAAATTTGGCCAAATTAATTTAGCCGATTTAGAAAAAGCGATTACTGATAAAACGATTTTGATTTCAATCATGCATGCTAATAACGAAATTGGCACCATTCAAAAAATTTCTGAAATTGGCGCGATTGCCGCTAAACACAATGTTTTATTTCATACCGACGCTTCGCAAACGCTTGGCAAGCTTGAAATTGATGTTGAAAAAATGAATATCCATTTGCTGTCAGGCTCTGGTCATAAAGTTTATGGTCCCAAAGGAATTGGTATGCTCTATGTTCGCCGCCGCAATCCTCGCGTAAAACTTTCGCCAATTATTTTTGGGGGCGGTCACGAACGAGGGCTTCGCTCTGGAACCTTAAATGTGCCGGGCATTGTGGGTTTTGGCAAAGCAGTCGAACTGGCTGTCCAAGAACGTG
>CAYMKA010000117.1:2927-5630 GCA_964390935.1 uncultured bacterium | reverse complement strand
ACGCTGCTGGACGGTCGGATTTTCTAATTTACCCAGGCGCACATTTCCCAAACCGCTAAAATTCCAGTTAATCCAGTTAGGTAAAAAATAAACTGTTTTAGAAGATTTTAAATATTTCTCTGAAACCTGAGAATAAATATCCTGTATTTTTTTAACCAGACTTGAAGCCGATGAAGCTGAAGTCGCATAATTTTTCAGCAAATCGGCCACTGAACACAAAATTGAAAAATCCCGGTGCTGTTCAATGAGGCTGACAATCTGATTGAGACTGTTTTGAATTTGAATGCGGTGATGCAACGCAGGATGAAGCGGCATTAACAACTCAGCCACTTTTTTTTGCAGCAAAGATTCTGATACAAATTTTAGTCTACGGAGTAATCCGTCAAATTCCCGACGCATGTAAATTTTAGGAAGGTAATAAAAACTCTGCCGATTATCGCCAGCCCCTTCAATGACTTTACGGCTAATAATCCGATTTAAAATCTGATAGAAAGCTTTTTCATCAAATTTTTGGGCAGTAAATTCAAAATAATAACGGGTCAGGTTAAAAATTTCAGCTTTGGTGCTGGGCACTAGTGCCGATAGCACAATAATATGGCTTAACCCAATGTAGATGTGATTATGAGCAGATATTTTTCTATTCATCTAAAGATGATCGACAAAAAAAACCTAAAATTCCAAAAAGTTTTTTAGATTAAAACTAAACCTTGGGAATTCTCATTCCATAGAACGAACGCAGTACAAAGATCAGCGCAATCACTAAGAAAACCCCACCCACCAGATGCGCATAACCACGTACTGCTGGAGAAATAGCCATTTCCATAGCCAATACTCCAAACAGAGTCGTAAATTTAATAATCGGGTTTAACGCAACAGATGTCGTATCTTTAAATGGATCTCCCACAGTATCGCCCACGACGGTTGCCGCATGCAGAGGGGTATTTTTTTGCTTCATATCCACTTCAACAACCTTCTTCGTGTTATCCCAACATCCGCCGGCGTTAGCCATAAACATCGCTTGATACAAACCAAACAATGCAATCGAAATCAGATAACTGATAAAAAATGAAACCGAGTCATTTGAAAGAACGGGCGCTGACAAAAAGGCAAAAGCCAAAGCAAACGAAAAAACGGCAATAAAAATATTGAGCATCCCGGCCTGGGCATATTCAGTACAAATCTCCACCACTTCGTTTGAGTGATTTTGGCTGGCCGAAGATTTTGAATTTAATTTAATATGTTTTTTAATGTACTGCACAGCGCGATAAGCTCCGGTGGTCACCGCTTGAGTAGAAGCGCCGGTAAACCAATAAATCACTGCCCCTCCAGCCATGAGTCCAAACAAAGTATAAGGATTTAATAAATTTAAAATCAGTTCAGGTTTAACGCCCAGTTGTTTTTCAATAATTAAAATCAACGAAAAAATCATGGTTGTTGAACCGACAACAGCTGTCCCAATCAAGACTGGCTTTGCAGTCGCTTTAAAGGTGTTTCCCGCACCATCATTTTCTTCTAAATAATGTTTTGCATTTTTGAAATTGGGTTTAAAACCAAAATCTTTTTGAATTTCTTTATCAATGCCTTTCTGTTCTTCAATTCTAGAGAGTTCAAATACCGATTGTGCGTTGTCAGTCACTGGTCCATAAGAATCCACTGCAATGGTCACTGGTCCCATTCCTAGGAAACCAAATGCCACAAGGCCAAATGCAAAAATGGCTGGATAAATCATGACACTGCCAGGAATATCGCGGCTCACAAAATAAGCCGCCGCCATGAGCGCAATAAAAACCATGCCTTTCCAAAAAGCTGAAAAATTTCCAGCCACTAACCCTGACAAAATATTTAAAGACGGTCCGCCCTCTTCAGACGCAGTCACCGTTTCTTGAACGTGTTTCGATTTAGGACTGGTAAACATTTTGGTAAATTCTGGAATGAGTGCAGCGCCTAAAGTTCCACAACTAATAATCAAAGATAATTTCCACCACAGATCATAAGGCAGAGCGGCTAATTGCCATTTGCTGACATAAAAAGTAACTGCAATAGACAGAACCGATGTTAACCAAATAAGGCTGGTTAAAGGAATTTCAAAATCAAAGTGATTTCGTTTGCGGTAAATAATGTAACAAACAAACTTATTAACATAGTAAGAAACAACAGACACAATGACCATTAAAATACGCATTGTAAAAATCCAGGTGATCATTTCGGCTTGATACTGATGTAAACCTAAAACGATAAAAGAAATGAGAGCCACCCCTGTTACGCCATAAGTTTCAAATCCATCAGCAGTCGGGCCGACACTGTCGCCGGCATTATCGCCAGTACAGTCAGCAATTGTTCCCGGATTTCGCGGATCATCTTCTTTAATGCCAAACGCAATTTTCATTAAGTCTGATCCGATATCTGCAATTTTAGTAAAAATACCGCCGCACACACGCAAAGCACTAGCACCCAGAGATTCGCCGATCGCAAATCCAATAAAAGCAGCACCTGCAAATTCGCGGGGGATAAAAAGTAAAATCCCCAGCATTAGAGCCAACTCCACGCTAATTAACATGACACCAATACTCATGCCGGCTTTTAAAGGAATTTCTAAAACTTTTATAGGAATGCCTTTTAAAGCTGCAAAAGCCGTGCGGCTGTTAGCATAGTTATTAATCCGAATACCAAACCAGGCCACGCCATAAGAACCTAAAATTCCAA
>CAYMKA010000117.1:0-2827 GCA_964390935.1 uncultured bacterium | reverse complement strand
TAGTTATTAATCCGAATACCAAACCAGGCCACGCCATAAGAACCTAAAATTCCAATCACCGAACTCAGTAAAATAATCGTTAGCCCTTTTGAAGAAACATGCTCTAAAAATCCAAAGTAAAAAAAGATACAAGCGGCAATAAAAATTTCGAGCACGATCAAAAGCTTGCCTTGTTGAATCAGATAAGTTTTACAGGTATTAAAAATCAGCTGAGAAATATCGAGCATTTTTTGATGCGCAGGCAGTCTTCTGATCATATTGGCATCAAATACTCCAAACAAAAGTCCCGCTAAACAAACTAGAAGCCCATAACTTAATAATTGGGTTTGGTGACTATTTAAAACAGGGAGAATCAAATCTAATTCACTAGCATTCGCCGCAACCGCCAGGGCCAACCAGGCCAGTAAAATTCCTAACATTTTTTTAATGTGAGACATGCGGACTCCTTATGAGCGAGATAAAGTCATTTTAATATAGAAAAGAAGAAAGTCACCTAAAAAATTAATTTTTAGTTAATCCCTCGTCAGTATTCTGGAGGACGGCGTAGCGCTTTTTTTTGACTGTGTTTACTTTTATCATCCAGCATTTTTTGCTTCGCCCGCTTAGAGCGCTTTCGTTTCTGTCTCTTTATTTTTTCGATTGCCTGTTGTTTGGCTGATTTTTGTTGGTTGATTTGTTGGTCAATCTTTTCAATCAAAACTTGTCTGGCGCGATAGCGGTTTAAAAGCTGTGACCGTTCTGTTTGGGCTTTAACCTCAATGCCCGTAGGGATATGTTTTAAATAGACTGCGGTCGAAACTTTATTGACGTTTTGGCCGCCCTTGCCGCCAGAGCGAATAAATTTTTCTTCTAAGTCAGTTTCAAAAATACCCAGCTCGGCCATCTTTTGGTAGAGCTTGTTTTGCTTTTCGGGACTGGTTCCAAAGTCGATCATAAAGTTTCTTCATTATATATTGGATTTCCACTAGGATAGGGTGCTATGGGCGGTTCAAATCCTTATATTGATAAACCAGAGTACCAGCTTCCCACTCAAAAGTACGAAGTGGAATTTCAACCTATGGATAAAAAAATTACGGTTGATCCGGCCAAAATTCCCTACGGACATAATGGCATTGAAGGCAGTTTGCTAGACATTGCTCTGGCAAACGGCGTGGATATTGATCATGCCTGTGGCGGGGTGGCGGCTTGTTCGACCTGTCATGTGGTGGTCGAAGAAGGGCTGGAAACCTGTAACCCCACCAGCGATGCCGAAGATGATCAGTTGGAAAACGCAGTGGGTTTAACTCTCAAATCACGATTAGCTTGCCAGTGTATCCCTAACGGCACCAAGAAGATGGTTGTTCGAGTTCCTCACTGGAATCGAAATTTGGTTAGGGAGTAGCTTCCGTATAAATTATTGTCACATGGGTATAAACACCCTATGGAAGATCTGTCAGGATTAAGCCGTATCAAAGAAAATATTGCAGCCACAGCACATGAAGTCTTTGAACAGGAAATTATTAAAATTAATAAAAAGTTTCCTGAATTAAAAGAAGATTTTATTGAGCTCGAATTATTAAGCACAATCATTAAAGATTTAGAGAGTCCATTGCGAATAGAATTATTTAAAGCATTGACGGTTGAATTAGAAAAGTTAAATAAACCTTCCGCTGCTTTTAATACTCTGAACGAAGTTAAACGAGCCCTACAAAACTTACCGTTTAACAGTCAAAAATTACTAATAGAAGACATGGTTTCGCAGAATAAGGGCTTAAAACTTAATCAGGAGCTCTATCTAGCCACTCGACTCAATTTAGAAATGCTAGAAAATAATCTTTAAAACACGATAATGTTTAATCAAAAAAACATAGATATTATTGATACAAAAAGAACGATCGTGCACCTGCTCAGTTCAAAAGTCTGTGAGGAAGCCACTAAAATCTTATGCAGAGACTCTCAGTGGGAATATTTTAAAGTTGCGGTCAAAGCTAGTCTTTATACTATTTCAAATGATTTTCTAGCCATTTACTATGGACACAAAGAACATCCTTTCTATAGTTTAGTTTCCAATCCACAGCAATTACAAAAATCTCTTATCGAACATTTTGCACTTGAAAATTCAGACCAGGAAAATTTAGCAGATTCTATTGCATTAACCTTTGGGGGAACCGATGTAAAAAATATTGATGACAAGTTAAAAATTATCGAGCTGGAAGCTTCAATGGCCGGATGGATAAAGTTCATCAGCAAACCAGAAAACTCTAAAAGACTAATTGAGACTTTAAGCAATTCATATGCCCTCATTTATAAAGATAGTTGGGTTGAAGAAGAAAAAAGGCTAGCGCCTCAAATTAATGCCGAACTAGATGCCAGCCTGGAAAGATTAACGGAAAAAGTGAAACAAAAATTTAAAGACGCGGGATACGATGACCCACTTAAAAAATAAAGAACATTCAATTCAAAACAGCTTAGAATAGCCCCATGTGGCACAAACAAGATCCTTCGCAAATCAAACAAGTTCCAGTTAAATCAGGTAATAAACAAGTCAAGTTGGACGAAGCAGGTTATTTTTTAATTCGCCTTAATCGCACTGAAAAATTAATTGAAGTGGGGTTTTGCACCAACGACCACGTTCTCCGTTTTCAATTTAATGGTTTTAATGCCCTGGACCTCTGTAAAACCATTGCTGACACCATCGATCTCAAAGAATCAGCCCATGCCATGTATTTGGGACGCGAACTGCAGCGCGCCGAAGACTGTTTAAAAACCGGCAGCGAATACATTCAAGATTAGGCCTCACCCACCACTTTGTGGTCCCCCCTCTCCAAATTGGAGAGGGTCGGGGAGA
>CAYMKA010000116.1:0-5707 GCA_964390935.1 uncultured bacterium | reverse complement strand
GCCATTTTAAATCTCCACTCGTTTGAGTCCATAAAAATTTCTAAAGTATTTTTCTTAAGTTTTAAGGGTTTTAATTGCTCAAGAGATGAAAAGCCTCCTAATTGATTTCGCAGTTCAATAATTTTTTTATCAGCTGCTGCACCAACTCCAGGCAAATCATCTAAATCTTTCGCGGTGCAATTATTTAAATTTAAGTTTCCACTTCTGACAGGATAGTTTCCGGTGGTGGCAGTGACGCTAATTGCGAATTTATTTTTTTTTGCTGGAATTACAATTTTTTCACTGTCTTTAACAATTTGAGCTAAATTAATTTGATCGATATCTGCCTCTAAAGAAAATCCGTGTGCGGCTTCGACGGCCTCGTACAGACGACTGCCCTCAGTCAGCTGATAGAGGCCCGGCGCCAAAACCGCACCACTAATATGAATGACTATTTTTCCTGAATTATTTGCAGGTATTTCTGTTAATTTTTCGACATCATTTGTTTTATTGGTGACAGTTGGCTCGGGTAAAACTTTGTTTAACTGTGCATTGCTAACCTGAATTCTTAAAAAGCTAACTATGGTTCCTATAATAAGAACAGCTAAAAACAGTGTGAGCATCTTTTTTTGTTCTGGTGTTATGTCCATGAATAACGAAATGCAAAATAGATGCCAACAGTAAAAAATAAATGAAATAAATTGAGATTTTAAAAATGGAAAAAATATTTTTGGAGATTAGGGATTGAGACTGTTGAGAGAGGCTGCTTAGATAACTATGCAGATTTTTTCTTTGCGAATTCGAGGCCTTTAATTCTAATTTCGTGATTAGCGAGAGTGTCTTCGATAAAAGGAACTTTTTCAGTATATTTATTATTCTGAGTCACATTTTCAAGAACCAACTTAATTAATTTGGTTTGATCTTCCATCAAGACTCCAAAATGACGAAAATCCTGTTGAAGAGTTGACACGTTTTGTTCAAGGGATGAGACATTCTGTTCAAGCGACGAAACATTTTGTTCAAGCGATGACACATTTTGTTCAAGCGATGAAACATTTTGTTCAAGCGATGACACATTTTGTTCAAGTGATGACACATTCTTTTGAAGAGGTGTCACCTTTTCTTCTATCTTCGAGATTCTAGTTTCTAAAATAGAGATTTTTTTATCAGTCCCTGAAATTTCCTCTCTAACAACTTCCCTAATTTGATTAATATCTTGTTGATCTAACATCGTTCCCTTCCTTTCAATCAAATATATTAAATATTCATGCCAAATGGAGAGGGATGGTATGTTTTTGAATCGTTGAAGTCAACGGATTGTTTTTATCGTTTTATAAATTTATTTAACTACGATATTCACCAATTTTTTAGGGACCGTAATAATTTTCACAATCTCTTTTCCATCAATATGCGCGCGGACGTTGTCATGTTCTTTGGCTTTGGCTTCTAACTGAGCGTTCGTTAAATTAGTTTCGAGCATTTCCTTCGCGCGGACTTTGCCGTTCACTTGAAAGACTACCAGCGTCTGATTGTCTTGTAACTTGGCTGCGTCAAAATCAGGCCAAGATTCTTTATAAATAGAAGGTTTGTGTCCCAATTTTTCCCAAACTTCTTCGGTTAAATGAGGTGCGAAGGGCGTTAAAATTTTTAAAAAATTTTCAAAAGCTGGTTTGTTTAATTGCTCCAAGGCTGTCCAATCGTTGACCAATTCCATCATGGTTGAAATGGCCGTATTAAAACTTTCGCTTTCGATATCTTCACCCACTTTTTTAATTGTTTTGTGAAGTATTTTTTCGCTGGCTTCAGGTAAAGGATTGTTATTGAGCGGTTTAAAACTTAAACGCCAAATTTTATCGATAAAACGATGAACGCCCATCATGCCTTTAGTTGACCAAGGTTTTGCTTGTTCCAGTGGCCCCATAAACATTTCGTACATACGCAGACAATCGGCACCATGCTCAGCAATCACTTCATCAGGGTTCACCACATTGCCGCGAGATTTACTCATCTTGTTTCCATCTTCAGCCAGAATAAGTCCTTGATTACGTAACTTAATAAAAGGTTCTGAAGTGTTTACGATTTTTTCATCAAATAAAAATTTATGCCAAAAACGGGCATAAAGTAAATGAAGGACAGCGTGTTCTGCACCGCCAATATAAACATCGACTGGCAGCCAATATTTTAATTTAGCTTCATCTGCTAATGCTTGATCGTTTTTAGCATCGATGTAACGTAAAAAATACCAACTGGAACCAGCCCATTGCGGCATGGTGTTGGTTTCACGGGCATACCATTTGCCGTCTTTTTCAAAATAACGCCAGTCTAAAGCTTTAGCCAGTGGTCCAGCTGGATCATTACCCGGTTTAAAATCATCAAGATCAGGAAGTTTTAAAGGCAAATCTTTTTCATCTACTGCAATCGGTTGATCAAATAAAATTTCATGAGCATCTTTTTTAGGATCAAGGCCTGCTTCAATTTTGACCGGAAAATAAATAGGAATCGGTTCCCCCCAGTATCGTTGACGAGAAAAAACCCAATCACGCAGTTTATATTGAATGGTTTTTTTGCCGATCTTTTTTTGTTCTAACCATTCAGAAATTTTTTCTTTAAATTTATCTGTAGTAAGGCCATCGAATTCACCTGAGTTAATGGCAATGCCTTCGGCAGAGAGCGCGCCATCTTTTTCATAATCCCAATTTTTACCATCAGTTGTTTTTAAGACGGGGATAATTTCGATTTTATATTTTTTGGCGAAAGCGAAATCGCGTTCGTCGTGTGCGGGGACCGCCATGATCGCACCGGTTCCGTAGGTGCTCAAAACATAATCAGAAATATAAATTGGTATTTTTTTGCCGTTAACCGGATTAATTGCGTATGCTCCCGTAAAGACACCGGTTTTTTCTTTTTCTAAATGGGTGCGTTGAATGTCGGACTTTTTTTTAGTTTCTTCTATATAAGTATCTACTTCGGCATGGTGATCCCCAGTTGTAATTTTTGTAACCAACGGATGTTCTGGAGCTAAAACTATATAAGTCACTCCAAATAATGTGTCAGGTCGAGTGGTAAAAACTTTTATAGGTTCCTTATGAATGAGTTCAGTAAAAATGACTTCGGCACCGATACTTTTGCCAATCCAGTTGCGTTGCTGAAGCTTAATAGCTTCGGGCCAATTTAAATTTTCTAAATCACTTTCTAGGCGGTCGGCATATTGAGTGATACGCAGCATCCATTGGCGCAAAGGCTGGCGAATCACTGGAAAGCCGCCGCGTTCGCTTTTGCCATCGATGACTTCTTCGTTGGATAAAACTGTCCCGAGTTCAGGACACCAGTTCACTTGAACTTTGTCTTGAAACGCCAACCCCTTTTTAAAAAGTCTTAAAAAAATCCACTGTGTCCATTTGTAGTAATTAGGGTCGGTTGTATCAATTTCGCGCGACCAATCGTAAGAAAATCCAATGCTGTTGATTTGACGTTTAAAATTATTGATATTTTTTTCGGTGGTAATGCGGGGATGTGTGCCGGTTTGAATAGCATATTGTTCAGCGGGTAATCCAAAAGCATCCCAGCCCATGGCGCGCAGTACATTGAAACCTTTCATTGTTTTATAGCGAGCAATAATGTCGGTAGCGGTATAACTTTCTGGGTGTCCTACATGGAGCCCTGCGCCAGAAGGATAGGGGAACATATCGAGTGTGTAGTATTTGGGCTTTGAAAAGTCGTCTTTAGTTTGAAAAATTTTATGTTCAGCCCAATATTTTTGCCATTTGAGGTCGTTAGTTTTATGGTCGTAGACTTCGGCTTTTAAGGGTTCGGTTTTAATTTCTGATTTAGTTTCTGACATCGGGTGCGATTATAAACTGAAACTTAGGATGTTTTGAGACGATATATTTAAGATGAAACTTAACTTAAAAATTCTTGCAGGAAGAGTAGGTGGGTCTTCGAAAAAATATACTCGAAAGCAGCTTTTAGAGTTTTATCCCAAAGCGGTAGAAGAATTGGGTCATGAGCCATCGATGGGTGAAATGAGAACGTTGAAAGGGTTTCCATCGAATACCGTCATTCTTGATCGTTTTAAGACCTGGAATAGATATAAAAAAGCTGCTGGTGGAAAAATAGTTAGAGTACAGAATAAATATTCTGATAAGAAATTACTTGAATTACTGCGCAAAGATTCAAAAAGAAGAAAAAAAATATTAACTCCTGCTCAAATGCAAACTATTGCTGCTCGTTTTGGAGGAATGCGGCGGGCTCGTGAATTAGCAGGTTTAGAACAAAAATATGTTCGATATACGAATAAAGAACTTATTCAGCTTTTAAGAAAGGCCAGAAAAATATTAAAGCGGGTTCCTACTGCTGATGAAATAGAAAGTTTGTCCGGTTTTCCTTCTTCAATCACATTCAAAAATCATTTTGGCAGCTGGAACAATGCATTGAAAACTGCTGGATTAAAAATTAACAATAGAAAATACTCGGATAAAGAATTAATTGATTATTTAGTTAAAGCCAAAAGGGAATTAGGTAAAACACCTTCTACCATCGAGTTGATTCAACTGAAACATTATCCCAGTCCCGCTACTTACATTGAACGTTTTGGCAGTTGGGATAAAGCGTTGGAGGCTGCAGGACTAGAAATTATTCATCGAGTGATTGTCTATTCAGATAAAGAACTTATTAAAATATTAAAGAAATTTAATAGGCAAAACGGTCGATTACCGCTTTCAAAGGATATGAAGAGAATTAATGGCTATCCAAGCATTGAAGTGTACATGAATCGATTTGGCAGCTGGAATAAAGCTTTATTAGCTGCGGGATTAGATTTAAACAATGCAATCTATTCTGATAAAGAATTGATTAAACTTTTAAGAAAAGCTGCAAAAGTTCTCAGGAAGCCCTATATTGCAACTCATTTAAAGAAATTGAAAAATTATCCTTCGCCAAAAACATTTAGAAAACGTTTTGGAAACTGGGATAAAGCCTTAAAAGCTGCAGGACTTAAAAACTAATTAAAAACTAATTAAAAACTCTGTTCCTTTTCCGGGGCTGCTCTTTACCGTAATTTCTCCGCCCATGTTTTTAATCAGGTTGTAGCTAACACGAAGACCAAGACCGGTTCCGGATGATTTGGTGGTATGAAAAGCTTCAAATAAATTTTTTAACTTAGCAGCGTTCATGCCAATGCCAGTATCTTTGACACGAATGAAAATATTTTTTTTGTTTTTTTCTAAAGTCAGAGTGATTTTGCCGCCCTGCGGCATGGCTTGAACGGCATTTAAAATTAAATTAATTAAAACTTGCACCAACTGAGACTGATCTGCTGCTCCCAAAACCGGTTGGCTGGGAATCTTTAATAAACAATCAATTTTAGATTTCATTAAATGATGTTTGGTAATCGCATGAGCATTTTGAACGGCAGTGCGTAGATCAATTTCTTTTAAATCGCCTTTATTCTTTTTAGTAAAAGATAAAAAATTCAATACAACCGTTTGCAGATGGTTAACTGCTGTATCTAAAGCAGACAAAACTTCTTTTTGAGTCGGTAAGTGGGGAGAAGCTTTGAGTAGTTCCGTAAATCCGGCAATACCGGTTAGAGGGTTTTTGACTTCATGCACCATGCTGGCAGTCATTTCGCCCATTACTTGTAATTTAGCAGCTTGAATGAGCTGTTCAGAATTTTGCATAGCGATAGCAACTTGAGCAGCAAATAGTTCTAATCGTTTTTGATCCTGAT
>CAYMKA010000115.1:0-5713 GCA_964390935.1 uncultured bacterium | reverse complement strand
GGTATATAAAATTGAATCCGTCTGATCAGAAAGATTTTTTATCACAACCAAACCTTTAGAAGAATAACGCTCTTTTAGATTTTGAATAAAGGATTCAAATTGTTTTTCCATTTCGTGAGTTTCATGAACCCGTTCATTAAAACCGCCTTTGGGAGTAGACCAATAAAAGAAAGGCTGATCACCCACTTTTTCATTTAATGCTTCTTCTGAAGTAATTTGTGTTGAATTAAAATCTTTTCGGTAAGCAACGATTCTATCTTGGACATAATGAAACTCACTGGGGTCTGAAGAAATAGGCTCTACATAAGAACCGCGCGAATTAATATCTAAAAAGGTTCCCTTAATCGATTGATTTTTGTGAAGGCGCATATCTCTTTGATGCAGTCTGGCCACAAGCGCGCCATAGTCTTCATCACTTAAAAGATGATAGGGGTCAACGATATCTTTCATGATGGCAATACGCTTAAATTGACGCATCGGAAAATAAGAAGCTAGTTTTCCAGTCAAGAGAGAAGTGCCTAAATTACGATTATGTCTGGTGTCACGATAAATCCATTCAGCACTCGAGAAAAATCCAGGCAAATGAAAACTCTGATGAGAAGAAACTGAATTTTTCTTTAAGCCTGGCTTCTTGCCCTTCGCAAGGGCATGATCAATTTCTTTAGTCAGTGATGTTATTTTTTGATTGATTTCATTTTTTCTAATTTTCAATTGTTTTAACTGTCTTTCTAAAATAGCAAGGCTCTTAAATCCGTTGGTTCCCTTGCGTAGTTCTCTGACACGATTCAAACGTTGTTCGATCAGCTGTTTATTAAGATCAAGAACATCCTTCCAGACTCTTCTCTTATAATATTTTTGAGCTAATTGATTAACACCCCAGGGTTTAAACCAGCAATAAAAATAATTTAAAAAGGTGTTACGAGTTTCTACATAACCTGAGATTCTGCGCAACTTTAAGTTCAGTTGAAATTCTTTCCATTTTTTAAAATAAACAGAACCAGCCAATTCTTTTTTAGCCTGCATTAAATACAGTCCCTGAATGGTGTTTGCACTCACTGTATGAGTCACATTGAAATCACCAATTTCATGTCCTCCATTAGGGAAATATCCTTTTAATTTTTCATTTCGGTTCAAATAACCAATGCTGATGGCATCAATATTCAAAAAGTCTTTAATATTAAAATCAATAAAGGCTTTTAAACGTGAAAGGTTATTATAGTAAAGCCCCTGCACGCTTTCTGAAAAAGAAATGAAATGACCGGTAAGGCGTTGCATCGTGGTCCTCGACTCTTGCCACATTTCATAACTCATTAAATCTTTTTTTAACTCCGGAGCAAAATCAGGATCAATGGTTGACCTAACCGTTTCACCCAAAGGCACAAAATGAGCTTTAGGCTCTTGAGAGGGCATGCTGGTATTTGTTTTCACAATTCTCATTTTTTCCATGAGATAGTTAATAAGTTGAAAAGTTTTTAAGAAGATGTACAGGCGAGCAATAAACTCAAGCGGCACTAAATATCCGAAGCCAGAAAAAATACTTGTCATCCAACTATCGATTGTTTCAATCGTATCTCCACTTAATTCTTTTCCGAACAAAAAGTGATGTGCTTTAGGATAAACATACAAAAACAAACCTAGCGGAAACAAAACTGCGCTGGCATAAAAATTAGTACGGTATTTAAAAACAGAACCCCAAAATTGAAACGGTTCCAAAAATAATTTTCGAATAGAAGGCGCCCCATAATAAGTTAAATAATATTTAGTATCTCTTTTATTAATTTCTTTAAGAATCATTTTTTCTTTTTCTGTTTCGGTAGAAGGAGGGACAATGCTGTTGTCCGCGATTTGAGCTTCTAAACCAGATTTCACCTTCTTCTCTAAAATCAAATTGTTTCGGTCTCTAATTTCGGGAATAAGGGAAGTTAAATAACGTTGCGTCAGATTCCATCCATCAAAGTTAAACATCAGCCCGCGTTTAGAATTTTTGACTGCATAATCTCGAATACAATTAATAATAGCCTGTCCCACTTCTTCAAGCGGTTCAAGAGTGTGATTTCCTTTATATTTATCAGAAACATATAAACTTTTTCCTGGTTCTAATGAAAATTGAATAGACCCCTGTTGATTCGTTAAATGCGAGCTAATCAATTCACCCTTAGGACCCATGATAATGCGGCAGCCACCCATAAAAATAGGATCGTACCCTCCCAAAGAATTAATATAAAAAATAGGAACCCCATTTCCTTCTGCGACTTGAGACAACAGAGAGATACGAGTTGCATTACGATCATTCTTCCAGCTTAGCCCATGAATTCTTTCGCTGATGACAAAATGCTTATCTAAATGCTCCCAATCAACTTCACCCAAATGATGCACCATTTCTTCGGGATGACGTTCGGGAGAAGCCGAATTATTAAATACCATCTTGGCTCCAATATTAAGAATTTTTCCTCTTGCATAATCTGTACGAAGTCTGGGGTCAGCAATAAAACGAGACTCCCCGATCGTGGCATGGGTCAGCTGTCTGACAGTGTGAATTTTTGATTCTTGCCAAATATCCTCACAAATATTGAGGCCCAAAACATGACCACGACACATAAAAACCTGCTTAGCATTCTGATTCCACTCTTCAAAATAATGTTTTTCTTTAAAATAAGTTCCCTGCTCGTCGGCTAAATGTTTTTTACCCATAATGACAATTTCACCATCATTACGAAAATAATATGAACCGTTATAAGGCTTTGCATTGTTTCCTGGGATTGCGGCAGGCACCACAGCGGCAATGCCCTTGTCTTCGTAGCTTGTTTGAAATTCATTTAAAATTTCAGAAATAGAGGTGTTTTTTAATTTTTGACTTTTAAGAGCTTCTGACAACGCACCTAAAAGCAATTCTCTTTTTTGTTCTACGGGAAGATTTTGATCTGCACGAAAAACATCTAAGTTTTCTTTTAAACGAGCCTCTTTTAATTCCTCACTGGTTAAAAACACACCTTGCTTTTGAAACCATTTTTTATAGGCATCAACCGCCTCAGGTTTTTCTAATGCAGAAGAAAAAATATATCGATAATCATGAATGTATAATTTTTTTAAAACTTCTCGAGTCACTAATTGACGAGCTTTTGAATTTAGATCTTTTAAAAGACCGTCTTCAGAAATTAAAGAGGCCTGAAGTTCTTTTGCAAACATAAAACGCAAATGCCGGTTGATTGTCCGAACATGACCATAATGTTTCTCCAAAAACTCTGGGGCCGTAATTTTATCTTCTACTTGATAGGCGGTTGTAATTAATTCAGGAAAAACGGCCAGATGATTACCCTCTTCTTTTGCCAGAGTAATCGCTTCCATGATCTTATTCATGTTTTCACGTAATTCCCCGGTTTTGACATTAAAGGTAATTCCCTTCACATTTAATTTTTTTTCATTTTTGCGAAGTTCAATTTCAGCGTTTTTAAAAATTTCAATTTGTTGTTCTAAATCAACTTTTGAACTAGCACTCAACTCTTTGTAAAGAGCTCGTGCGGTTTTAGAAATTCCTTTGTCTGGATAATGAGAAAGCACTCGCAACAAATAAAGATTATGAAAATATTTTTTTTGAGTATTGTCTAAAGAATGATGAAAATTTAAATATTGTAAAAAATCTTCTGGCAAATAAACTTCTGCATCATCCCCCACGCTCATGCCATGATCAATAATGGAGATATCTTCACTCATACGATGTCTAAAGATTTTCCAATTAATTCTTTCAAGAGTCTCTCTACTTTCGTTAATGTTCACTCCTGAAGTTTTAGCTAAAGCTTCTTTAAATTTATCCATAAACTCATTTGAAACAGGCACCAAATCTGGAAAAACCCTTTCATCACACTGATATTTGCTATCTGTGTGATTGAACCCGACCTTTTGCCCGACAAAAACATTACGGGGCTTTTCATTAAAATCTTTTTCATGAATTCTTAAATACTCTTTTTCAAGATCATAAAACTTTTCAATATGCTCGGCCGAAAACTGACCGATCAGAGAGGCACAAAAGTCGCTGATTTCTTTTTTAGGAATCTGTTGAAGAGTTTTTAATAAAAAAATGCAAAAGACACTTTCTAAATCTTTAGGCTGTAATTGTCCTAAAATAAGAGCATTAAACATCCCTGCATGCAAAATCACATTTTTATTTTCATCATCCACTGCACCGGTCAGTTGATTGAGTTTAAATTTCGAAGAAGAAAACCATTTGTATTCTGTAAAATATTTTTCCAGCAAATGAACACTTAGATGTTTTTCTTGAAAAAATTCTTTAATAACCTGAAAAAATTGCGCCGGCATTTGCTCAGAAGGCAGAGCGTTTAATTTCGGTTGGGATATTATTTTTGTTAATACCAAAGTCATTTTCTTTCCTTTATTAAATAGCACTTAACACTTTAAATGCTAAAAAACCTCAGAAAACAATTTGGTTTAAAAAAATTTAGAAACTAAACCAGGTGATTGAATTGTGAGGCAGAGAAACTAATCTTTACTGATGCCTGAGCAGGCTTTGATGCAGGACTTAAAGCTTTACCCGTTTCAGGCTTTTCTTCAGGCTTGGTCTTTGTGCTTTTTAACCAAGGTGCAAATCCAGTTGCTTTAAGTACTCTTTCTACCCCACTCATGTTTAGCTCCTCCGATGGGGTATTAATTACAACTTAAATGCCAAAAAATTGATCTTTAAACACCCATTAACATACAAAAAAGTATTATTTATATAAAAAATTACGTAATTGTATCTATTTTATTAAATACAATTCTGTGTAAATAGCCAAAAATGTAGAGATTGTTAGCATTTAACGTAAAAACAGTCGCTGTCTTGAGGTCTTACTATTTAGCAAATAAATTTCAGGGGTTTGCTTTTAATCACATTACGAAACCATTCAACATCCGACTCATTTCTAAAAGCATTTTTAGGAAGCCAGTAGCAAAAATATTTTTGGGGAAATAAAAGAAAACCATTTTTTCTTTCATGAATTTTAAGTAATTTTTCCCACACAAAACGAGTTTCAGCTCCCTCCGTCGAACTTTTTAATTCTTTTTCATTAATTTCCCATTTGAAATGTTTATTAATTTTTGAAAGGTGTTTTGCACGGCGGTGCAGTTCCCATCTCATTAGAACAGTAGTCAATAAAAAAACAAACGCGGTGATAAATGCTTCCACCACAAAAATATTCAAAATAAAAAATAAACCACTGCCTACAAGAAAAAATCCAACCCCTATCCACGGCACCAGTCCCTTGGTGATATCTGCCGCTTTAAAACCCTCCACAATAGCTTCGTATGCCATTTTTGATGTGAAATCATATTCCACAACTACATTGTTAATAGTATTCATCTGCTTAACCTCTCTTTTATTTAAGTGCTTTTAAAATCATTGGTACCGTTAAAATTTCAGAAAGAAGTTTGGGAGAACCTTCTCCAGAATAAATCACATAAACCGGCACGCCGCTCCTGCCATAACGTTTTAAAACTTGGGTGATTTGATCGTCCTGATGAGTCCAGTCAGCAAGAAGCAAAACAAATTTTTTTTCTTTAAATTTTTGAAGCACTTCTGTCTTTTCTAAAACTAATTTTTTATTCACATAACAAGTCAGACACCACTTTGCGGTACAGTCGTTATAGAATGGCTGTTTGTCATTTAATTACTACTTTTCACGAGCCAGAGAATAAACTTCCAACAAGGTTGTTGAATTTAATT
>CAYMKA010000114.1:0-5752 GCA_964390935.1 uncultured bacterium | reverse complement strand
ACGATTGTTGAGGGGGCCGGTCAAAAGAAAGCCATCCAAGATCGTATATCTCAAATTAAAAAAGAAATCGAAAATAGCGATTCAGACTACGATAAAGAAAAATTGCAGGAGCGTTTGGCTAAGTTGTCAGGCGGGGTAGCCGTGATTAAAGCGGGTGCCGCGACTGAAACAGAGTTAAAAGAAAAGAAACTTCGCATTGAAGATGCTCTTGCGGCAACTCGCGCTGCCGTTGAAGAAGGGATTGTTCCTGGTGGTGGACTAGCACTTTTGCGTGCTATTCCAGCTGTTGAAAAAGCAGCCTCGTCTCTCGAAGGCGATGAAAAGGTAGGCGCATTGATTGTGTCTCGATCGCTCTCAGCGCCTGTTAAACAAATTGCTCAAAATGCCGGTTTAGAAGGTGCCGTAGTTGCGGACAAGCTTTTGGCTGAAAAAAATGGCTATGGTTTTAATGCAATGTCTTTGGAGTACGAGGATCTGCTTAAGGCCGGGGTTGTGGATCCAGTCAAAGTAACCCGTTCAGCATTACAGAATGCTGCTTCTATTGCCGCTATGCTTTTAACAACGGGTGCTCTGGTTGCTGATAAGCCGGAACCTAAAGAAAAAGCAGCTGCCGGCGGTATGCCAGGTGGAATGGGTGGCATGGGCGGTATGGACGGAATGATGTAATTCGTCCTAGACGGCCTTTTGGAATTTATGATAAATTTGCAACCTTTGTTAGCAGGCCTTGTTGATAACTTTTTTTTGTCGAGGAGATAAAAACGTGAGAGAAATTATTACTTTAGAGTGTTTGACTTGTAAAAATCGTAACTACACCACCACTAAAGAAAAAAGAAATAATCCAGAACGATTAGAGCTTAAAAAGTTTTGTAATACTTGTCGGGAACATACCCCCCACAAAGAAACAAAATAGTTTTTATTTTGGAGGAGAGTAGCTCAATTGGTAGAGCGGCGGTCTCCAAAACCGTAGGCTGCGGGTTCGATTCCTGTCTCTCCTGCCAGAATGATCTAAGGCATGGACAGGAAAGCAGAAAAGGGAAGTAATAAAAATGGCTGGGATTGTAAATGTGATCGGGGAGTTTTTTAGAGAAACCAAAGTAGAAACTCAAAAAGTTTCTTGGGCGACTCGTAAAGAAATATTAGCAGCAACATATGCTATTCTGATTATTGTTGCTTTGTCAGTCGTATTTATTTCGATTGCCGATTTAACGTCAGGAAGTTTAATTGCTTTTTTAATTAAGGCTTTATAAAAGGGAGAAAAATGTCAGAAGTTGAACAAAAAGTAGAAGCAAAAGAAACCGCTGTGTCATCAGGCCAAGCTATCACTTTTGATAATGCAATGGATGTTCCTGTTCAAGATCTGCCGGGCAAATGGTATATCATTCATGCTTTTACGGGTCATGAAGATAAAGTGCGCCGATTAATCGAACAGCAAATTAAGATTGATAAATTAGAAAAAAAGATTTTTAGAATTTTGTTACCTGAAGAGCAAACCGTAGAAATCAAGTCTAACAAGCGCATTGAACGAACGAAGAAAATGTTTCCGGGCTATGTGTTTATCAACATGATTTACGATGAAGATTTGTGGTTTACTATTCGCCAAATTCCTAGCGTGGCGAAATTTATTGGCCGCAGTGATAAGCCTGAACAAGTTCAAGAAGGCGAAATTCTAAAAGTCTTAAATCAAAGCGGTGAAAAAGTTTCTAAGAAAATTGAAGTTGATTTTGAAGTAGGCGAAAGTATTAAGGTCATCAGCGGACCGTTTAGAGGTTATGCAGGCAATATTGCTGAAATTTATGCAGAAAAAGGCAAGATGAAAGTTTTAATTTCTATTTTCGGTCGCGAAACACCGATGGAAATTAACTTTGATCAGGCCGAAAAAAATATATAGAAAGTTTTTTGTAAGGGTGAATTGACATGGCAGAAAAAGTAAAAGAAGTAAAAGCAAAAGTAAAACTGCAGATTCAAGCAGGAAAAGCAAATCCAGCTCCTCCGATTGGTCCAGCACTTGGTCAGCACGGTATTAATATTGCCGAATTTTGTAAGCAATATAACGACCGCACCAAAGATCAAATTGGAAACGTGGTTCCCGCTGAATTAACAGTTTATAAAGATCGTACATTTACCTTTATTTTAAAGACTCCTCCCGTTTCTCAATTATTATTAAAAGAGCTTAAAAAAGAAAAAGGTTCTGGAGAGCCTAATAAAAACAAAATTGGCAAAGTTTCTGCTGCGGCCGTAAAGAAAATTGCTGAAATTAAAATGAAAGATTTGAATACCAATAACGTAGAAAGTGCCATGAAAACAGTGGTCGGCACTGCTCGTTCAATGGGTATTGAAGTGCAAGGGTAAGGGAGAAAAAGAATGAGTAAGAAATTTGACGAAAAAATTAAATTAGTGGAAAAGGGAAAACAATATTCTGCTGAAGAAGCGGTAAAGCTTGTAAAACAGCTGGGCACTGCTAAGTTTGATGAAACAATTGATGCTGCTTTTGCTTTGGGTGTTGATACCAAGCAAAGCGATCAGCAAGTGCGCGGATCAGTTCTTTTGCCTCATGGCTTAGGGAAGAAAATAATCGTAGCGGTCATCTGTTCTGAAGATAAAATTTCAGAGGCGAAAGATGCTGGTGCTGATTTTGTCGGCGCTGACGATTTAGTTGAAAAAATCAATGGTGGTTTTACTGATTTTGACGTTTTAGTGGCAACCCCTAATATGATGGGTAAAGTGGGTAAGCTTGGTAAAGTTTTGGGCCGTAAAGGACTGATGCCTAATCCTAAGGCCGGAACAGTTGTTCAAACGGGCCTTGGTAAAGCTATCCAAGAGTTTAAAACCGGTAAATTAGAGTTCAAAATCGATAAATTTGGCATCGTTCATATGCCGATCGGTAAGATCTCTTTCTCTGAAACCCATCTTGCTGAGAATTTTAAATCTGTGTATGATGCGATTTCTCGTTCTAAGCCAACGTCAGTTAAAGGGATATTTTTTAAATCTGTTTCTTTAAGTCCGACAATGGGTCCGTCTGTCAAAGTCCAGACGTTAAATTAGTCTTTAAGTAGGCCAAAGAAGTAGGGACGAAAGTTTAATAATCCTACGGAGGCAAGCCGATTTATTTTCGTGTCTTGTTTATCCGTAAAGAAAGAGGTCATCTGTGCCAACACAAGTCAAAATTGACGCGGTGAGTGAAATTACTCAAAAGGTAAAAAAGTCAGGCGTAATCATTGTTTCTGATTATCGTGGAGTGACCGTTAATGAAATTTCTGATCTTCGAAAATCACTCAGTGACTCAAAAGTAGAATTAAAAGTTTACAAAAACACCTTGCTCGAAATTGCAACCAAAGAATTAAATATTCCAGAATTAAGCGGAATTTTTAAAGGTCCTACTATTGTCGCCTTCAGCGAAAATGATCCGGTATCCTCTTCAAAAATTTTAAGTAAATTTGCTAAGGAAAATACTAATTTCAAAATTAAAGGCGGCGTCATCAATGCGGCTTTTGCTGATTTAAAGCAAATTGCCACTTATGCCACCTTGCCAAGCAAAAATGAACTTATTGCTCGTTTGGTTGGTTCAATCAAGTCTTCTATTTCTAAATTTGTGTACGTGTTACACGCAATTGAAAAGAAGAAAGGAGAGTCAGCGCCAGCAGCTTCGACAGCCGCGCCGGCCACTCAATCTTAAAAGAAAAATTTAAAAAATAAAAAACGTTACGATGGACATTGCTCCCGTGACAAAAAAGGAGAAATAAAATGGCAGTCAATACAGCAGAACTTATTCAAGAAATCGAGAAGATGAGTGTTTTAGAACTCAACGCTCTCGTAAAAGAATTGGAAGAAAAATTCGGCGTTTCCGCAATGGCTCCTGTCGCTGCGGCGGGTGCGGGTGCAGGCGCTGCTGACGCTCCAGCGGCTTCTGACACAGTAGACGTTATTTTAGCGGCTGCTGGCGATAAGAAAATTCAAGTTTTAAAAGTGGTTCGTGAAATCACTGGTCTAGGCTTGAAAGAAGCGAAAGACTTAGTGGAAGGCGCTCCTAAAACTTTAAAAGAAGGCGTGAAAAAACCTGAAGCTGAAGAGATGAAGAAAAAAATCGAAGCTGAAGGCGGAAAAGTAGAGATTAAGTAGTTTTGTTTTCCTTAAGTTCATTAATAAATTAAAAAATTAAAAGGAGTCTTTTGTGGCCACAAAAACTCTCGTCAAGAGAATGAAACTTTCGACAGGAAACGATGAAATTCTTCCTGTTCCAGATTTAATTAGTTTACAAAGAGATTCTTGGAATCAATTTTTAGCACAGGGAATTCTAGAAGAACTTCTTGCGATTTCTCCTATTGTGGGAAATGGCGGACGTCATCAACTCGAATTTTTAGCGGACGGCTTCGAAGTTCGTAAACCTGAAAAGTCTTTGGAAGATTGTCGCTTAACCGAATCAACTTATTCTTTTCCACTGCGTGTGAAAACACGTTTAATTGACCGTGAAACCGGTGAAGTGAAAGAGCAAGAAGTCTATATGGGCGAAATTCCAATGATGACTGATACCGGAACTTTTTTAATTAATGGTGTAGAAAGAATTATTGTTTCTCAATTTGTTCGTTCTCCTGGGGTTTATTTCAAAGGCAAATTAGATAAGAAAAAAGGCAAGAACAATATTATGGCGACCGTGATTCCTAATCGCGGTGCTTGGCTTGAAATCGAATGTGATTCAAACCATATTGTTTATGCGCACATAAACAAAATGAAAAAAATTCCTGTGACTACGTTCATGGGTGCAATTGGTTATACCAACGAAGAACTTTTAAATTTAATTGAAGATAAAGACTTCTTTAGAAAAACTTTGGAAAAAGCTCCCATCACTTCTCCTAAAGAATGTTTACTCGAAACTTATAAAAAATTACGTCCTGGTGATCCTTTAACGATCGAAGGGGCCAAGCTTCTTTTAAATAACTTATTTTTTGATACCAAGACCTACGATTTAGGCCGTGTAGGTCGTTACAAAATTAACCGAAAACTTTCAGTGAATGTTCCTGAAGAACGTTCTGTTGTGCAGCGTGAAGATATTATCGCGATCATTAACTATGTGATTTCTTTGGCTAAAGGCCAGGGTTTCTTTGATGATATCGATCACTTAGGTAACCGCCGTATTCGTACAGTCGGTGAACTGGTGCAAAAACAATTTCGTGTGGGTCTGGCTCGTTTAGAACGCTTAATCCGCGAACAAATGACCATCAACTCAAATGAAACAATCGTTCCTCAAATTTTAATTAATATTCGTCCCTTAATGGCCGTAATGAAAGAATTTTTCGGATCATCTCAACTATCTCAATTTATGGATCAGACAAACCCTCTGTCTGAGTTGGCTCACAAACGTCGTTTGTCAGCTTTAGGACCCGGTGGTTTAACTCGTGAACGTGCAGGGTTTGAAGTGCGTGATATTCACCCTTCACACTATGGTCGTATTTGTCCTATCGAAACTCCAGAAGGACCTAACGCGGGTCTTATTTCGCCACTAGCGACTTATGCTCGTGTTAATAAATTTGGTTTTATCGAAACTCCTTACCGCAAAGTTCAAGATGGTAAGTTAACTGATAAAGTTGAATACTTGGCTGCTGATATCGAAGATCGTTTTCGTATTGCTCCTTTCGACGTGAAATTTAAAAATGATCGCTTTGTAGACGAAAAAGTTCCAGTCCGTCACGTTGGAAAATTCTTGTTCGCAAAACCTGAAGAAGTAGATTATGTGTGTGTGTCTGCTCGCCAAGTGGTG
>CAYMKA010000113.1:0-5853 GCA_964390935.1 uncultured bacterium | reverse complement strand
CTATTTGAAAAGTTTGGAAGCGATGGGCATTGATACTAAAGCTCATGATATTCGCTTCGTAGAAGATAATTGGGAATCGCCAACGCTTGGCGCCTGGGGAGTAGGCTGGGAAGTGTGGATGGATGGAATGGAAATTACGCAATTCACTTATTTTCAACAATGTGGCGGAATTGATTTAGATCCCATCGCTGTTGAAATAACTTATGGTATTGAGCGGCTCGTGACTTACATTCAAAAAGTAAATTCAGTTTACGATATTCAGTGGAATAAAGATTTAACTTACGGTGATGTGCATCTGCAAGGTGAAATTGATCACTCTAAATATAATTTTGAAATTGCTAGTACCGATCGTTTGTTTAAATTATTTAATTTATATAAAGAGGAAGCGGAGAGTGTGATTAAAGAAGGTTTAGTTTTACCTGCCTACGATTATGTTCTCAAATGTTCGCACACTTTTAATTTGCTGGATGCCCGCGGTGCTATTTCGGTGACTGAGCGCACCGGTTACATTACCAAAATTAGAAATATGGCCAGAGACTGTGCTGAAGCCTATGTGAAACAGCGCGAAAAATTGGGGCATCCATTACTCAAAAAATAAATATAGAAAATAAAAATATATGACACATGATTTTTTAATTGAAATAGGCACAGAAGAAATTCCAGCACGGTTTTTGAAAGCGTTATCAGCCGATTTTAAAAAGCAATTGGAAGTTGAGTTAAAAAATTCTCGCCTGACCCATGGAGCAATTACAGAATTTGCGACCCCACGACGTTTGGCACTGCGCATTCAAGATTTGTCAGATAAACAAGCCGATCTCCATCAAGAATTAAAAGGCCCTAAAATTTCAATTGCTTATGATGCTAAAGGTGAACTGACTCCAGCGGGACTTGGTTTTGCTAAGAAAAATAATATTGACCCTAAGTTAATTCAAAAAAAGGTTATCGGCAGTGATGAAATTTTATTTTATGAGAAGAACGAAAAAGGAAAATCAACTTCTGAAGTATTAGGAGCAGTTTTAACAGAAGCCCTTAAAAAATTATATTTACCAGTGGCTATGCGCTGGGGAAGTGAAAAAACTCAGTTTTATCGACCTGTGCAATGGATACTGGCATTACTTGATGAAAAAGTTTTACCCTTTAAATTTGCTGGTCAAACTGCTGGCAATATTTCGATGGGCCATCGCTTTTTGAAACCGGGTGCACTAGTGGTGAAAAAGGCTAGTGATTATGAAAAGAATTTAGAGCAAGCGGGAGTGATGGTTTCTTTAGAAAAACGTAAGCAAAAAATTGCAGCCGAACTCAAATCTCAAAAACTAGAAACCATAAATGAAAACTTATTAGAAGAAGTCAGTGCGTTAACGGAGTTTCCGACTGTCGTGAAAGGTACTTTTGATAAAAAATATTTAGAAGTTCCTAAAGAATGTTTGATCACCACAATGCAAAAAAACCAAAAGTATTTTCCTTTAGAAATTAAAGGTGCTTTGACGAATGAATTTTTAATTGCTGCTGACGGTGTCACTGATAAAAATATAGAAAACATTAAAATCGGTAACGCCAAAGTGGTGACGGCGCGTTTAGAAGATGCCCGTTTTTACTTTTTAGAAGACTCTAAAAATAAATTAGAAAACTTAAATGAAAATTTAAAGACAGTTGTCTTTCAAGAAAAATTGGGGACGGTTTATCAAAAAGTAGAACGGATTCAAAAAGTTGTTCAAATTTTGGCTGATGCTTTTAAAATTTCAGGTACCGATTTAACCAATGCCAAACGAGCGGCTATTTTGTGTAAAGCCGATTTGGCTAGCAAAATGGTTTACGAGTTTCCTAACTTGCAAGGCATTATGGGTGAAAAATATGCGTTGGCCCAAGGAGAGAATGCTGTTGTTTCTAAAGCGATCTTTGAACATTATTTACCCCGTTTTGCTGGTGACGAATTACCAACGACAATCGTAGGTGCGCTTGTTGCGATGGCTGATAAGTTGGACACATTATGCGGTTGTTATTTTGCCGGACTCATCCCAACCAGTTCTCAAGACCCTTATGCACTCCGCCGTGGTGCGCAAGGCATTGTGCAAATGCTTTTAAAATTTAATTTAGAAGCTTCGGTGACCGAACTTTTAAGTTCTTGTTTAGCCCTTTTTGGTAATAAAGATCAAAAACTGGCAGCAACCATTGGCGAATTTATCTATGGTCGTTTAAAACAATCTTTAAAAGATCAGTCAGTCGATTATGATATTTTAGAAGCGGTTTTTGCAGTTAATCATCAAAGCTTTTTAACGACTGCTTATCTTTGCAAATTATTTCAAACTCATCGCCAAGAAAAATGGTTTGTGCCGTTAATTGATACGGCTGTGCGCGTAAACAATATTTTGGATCCTAAAATTAATTCAGAGGTTGATGAAAAACTATTGAATATGACTGAAGAAAAAAATGTTTTTGCAGTGCTAGATAAAAATATTAAAGCCATGCAAAAAGGTGTTTTAGAAAAACAAACTGAATCGGTCATTGGTTCTTTAAAAAACCTAGTAGAGCCAGTCGGACAATTTTTTGAAAAAGTTCTAGTGAATGATAAAGACGAAAAAATTAAAAAGAACAGAATGGCGTTGGTTAAAAAAGTCTCTGATTTTTATAGACAAGTAGCCGCTTTTGAGAAGATAGTGGTGACCAAATGAGACTTTCAAAATTATTTTTTCAATCACTTCGTGAAGTTCCGGCTGATGCCGAATTAAAAAGTCATCAGTTTTTAATGCGTGGCGCCTATATTAAAAAAGAAGCTGCGGGAATTTATAGTTTTTTACCAATGGGACTAAGAGTTTTACAAAAAGTAGAAGCGATCGTACGCCGTGAAATGGATCGCTCAGGTGCCCAAGAAGTTTTAATGCCGATGGTGGTACCCAGTGATTTGTGGAAAGAATCTGGCCGCTGGAATTTTTATGGTCCAGAGCTGCTTCGCTTTAAAGATCGTAAATCGACTGAATTTTGTTTAGGGCCAACCCACGAAGAAGTGATTACTGAAATAGCTCGTTCAAATATTAAGTCGTACAAACAATTGCCTGTAAATTTATATCAAATTCAAAGTAAGTTTCGTGACGAAATTCGACCCCGCTTTGGACTAATGCGCGGGCGTGAATTTTTAATGAAGGATGCTTATTCGTTTCATGTCGATCAGGCTTCTTTAGATACCGAATACCAAAATATGTACGATACTTACTGTCGTATTTTTGAAGCTTGTGGACTGAAATATAAAGTCGTTCAAGCAGACAGTGGCAATATTGGCGGCAATGCGTCTCAAGAGTTTATGGTGCTTGCCGATAGCGGTGAAGATTTGCTGTTAAGTTGTCAGAGTTGTGATTATGCTGCCAATCGTGAAGCGGCAGTTTGTTTACCAGGTGCCGCGGGTAAACCGACTAATGAATCAATTAAAGAAGTTTCAACTCCCAATCAAAAAACAATTGAAGAAGTGGCAGCATTTTTAAAAATAAAACAATCACAATTATTAAAATCATTAATTTATGTTGCTGACGGTAAGCCATTAATGGCTGTGCTGCGTGGTGATCATGAATTAAACGAAATTAAATTAAAAAAAGTTTTGGGTGCGTCAGAACTCGCTTTGGCCGATGAAGCGACGATTGAAAAAGTAACTAATGCTCCCAGGGGTTTTGCAGGTCCTGTGGGTTTAAAAAATATTCCAGTTTATATAGACCATGCGGTTTTCGAAATTGAATCAGGAGTGACTGGCGGAAATAAGCTAGATGTTCATTTATTAAATGTGAGTCCTGCACGAGATTTAACTCATGGTAAAAAAGTGGATATTCGTTTTGCAGTCGAAGGCGACAACTGTCCTAAATGTCAGAAATCAAAACTAAATATGATTCGCGGAATTGAAGTAGGACATATTTTTAAATTGGGAACCAAATATTCAACTGCGATGAAAGCTGAATTTTTAAATGCTGCTGGCAAACAAGAACTGATGGTGATGGGTTGTTATGGGATCGGCGTGAGTCGTGTCATGCAGGCGGCTGTCGAACAAAATCATGATGACTTTGGACCGATTTGGCCTAAAAATTTAGCGCCATACCAAGTGGCTATTATTCCGGCCAACATGAGTGAAGCGCTTCAAAAAGAAACCGGCGAAAGGCTTTATCAATTTTGTTTAAAAAATAATATTGAAGCGATTTATGATGACCGTGATGAACGTTTGGGCGTCAAATTAAAAGACATTGATTTAATGGGCATTCCTTACAAAATTATTTTAGGAAAAACACTTGTGGAACAAAAAGTGGAGCTTAAGGCACGTTCTCAAAAAGAGGCTGAGTTTATTGGATTGGATTCGATAGAGAAAAGGTTATTGGAAATAAAATAATATTTTGTAGGGTCAGAACATTGTTCTACCCCTACAACGAATATTGATTTCATTTTGGTTCATAATGACCCTTTATTATAATAATCTCTAACTATGGATTTTCTACTGGGCGTTATGGTTGTGATGTTTATTTTTTCTGCGTCGGGATCAAAAGATCCAAGTCCCAGTTATTTGCAAAAAAAATTAGATCCTTACTTGAGTCAAATTCAACTCAGTCAGATTCCACAGGCCGATTTTCAATTGTCGTATGCGCAGGTTGAGAAATTTGTAAAAACTTATAAACCTAATTTTAATGATGGCGATTTAAAAACTTTATATGAGACCACGGTGAGTACTGCCAAAGAACGCAATATGGATCCGCGTCTGGCTTTGGCTTTGATGGCTAGAGAATCTGCTTTTGATCCTCAGGCTGTTTCTAGTGCTGGAGCCATTGGCCTTGGTCAAATTAAACCGATTAATTATGCTGCGGTTGGCATTGATAACCCCAAAGACATCGCTCAAAACGCTCGTGGCACCATTTTGTATTTAAGTGATCAATTACGGCGCTGGAATGGATATCCTAATCAAACAGAACTGGGTCTGGCTTCTTATAAAGAGGGTTACGGAGCTGTTTATAGAGCGAATACAACTTATAAAACTGATACTGCTCAATATATAAGAGATATTTTTAAATTAAGAGACAGTATCTAAATAAAACAACACAAAAAATTGGTGAGTTTGCATCTTTGCTTCTTTTTCTCTCGATATTAAGTAGGTCATATTGGGCATCATCTAAGAGTGATGTTTGTATGCGATAATTTACTTAAGGGGTGAACTTTGGTTAGTCCAGGCGTAGGCGGTTTTAATCCCAATTTAAATAACCCAACTAATCGACCGGGAGGCGTTCAGGCCAATAGCGCTGCGATTGAAGCAGGACGTGTTAACCGAGGCGTCGATGTTCAAAAAGCGGCCTCAACTCCTGTTGCTGACCAGCCTGCTCAGGCAGCACTTCCTAAAGCCCCCGAGATTGCGCGACGCATGAGTTTGCGAGATGTGGTTTCTCAGCTTGTGACTCTGGGTGTTCCCACTACAGAAGAAAACCGCAGTCTAGCCGTCAAAATGCTCATGCACGGTTTAGAACTTTCTAAAGATAATTTAAATAAAATCATGACTCTCTTAAAAGGTTTGCCAGGCACAGCGGCTAATCAAGAAGCAGCGGTGTTAGCGCTCTTAAAAGGTTTTGATGGTGAGCCTGGTATTGTGCAATTACTGGCACCCATTTTGGCGCGTAATCCGGGGCTGGCAAAAGTTTTAGCAAATCTTTCTATGCAAATGAGTCAGATTAGTGCACTCATGCAGTCGGGTCAAAATTTGTTGCAACCGGGACTGGCTTCGCAGCTTTTATCTTTAATGAGCGGTTTTTCTTCGATGGTCAGTGATTTGCCGCGTAAACTACGTGAAGATGGTCAGATCAGCAGTAAAGATTTATTAAATAGTCTGCGCGGATTAAAAGG
>CAYMKA010000112.1:0-5860 GCA_964390935.1 uncultured bacterium | reverse complement strand
CAAGAACGTGACGTCGAAACAAAACGTCTTCAAAAATTACGCGATAAATTAAAAGATCGTTTCTTTAGTGAGCTCGATGAAATTTATTTAAATGGCCATCCGACCGAACGTCTGGCTCATAACTTAAATGTCAGCTTCGCGTTTGTTGAAGGGGAGTCGCTCATGATGGGCATTAACCACATTGCGGTTTCTTCTGGCTCAGCTTGTACTTCTGCCAGTTTAGAACCTTCTTACGTTTTAAAAGGTTTGGGGATCGGCGATGAACTGGCTCACACCTCCATTCGTTTTAGTTTGGGTCGTTTTAATACTGAAGCCGATATTGATTTTGTGGCTGATGAAGTCATTAAAACCGTAAAAAAATTGCGTGATATGTCCCCGTTGTACGAAATGTTTAAAGAAGGAATCGACATTTCAAAAATACAATGGGCTAAGCACTAAACATAAGCAAATAAAAAAGGAGGAGGATTTATATGGCATATACAGAAAAAGTGGTGGATCACTTTAATAATCCTCGTAACGTAGGAAGTTTAGATAAAAACGATGAGGCCGTGGGAACCGGTATGGTAGGCGCTCCTGAGTGCGGCGACGTCATGAAACTACAGATTAAAGTTAATGGCGGCGTCATTGAAGAAGCCAAATTTAAAACCTTTGGCTGTGGTTCTGCGATCGCTTCAAGTTCTCTAGCGACAGAATGGTTAAAAGGCAAAACGCTTGATCAAGCGATGCAAATTAAAAATGTGGACATTGTGAATGAACTCAAATTACCACCAGTAAAAATTCACTGTTCAGTATTGGCCGAGGATGCCATTAAAAAAGCGATTGAAGATTATCAAAGCAAACAAAAAGTAACTGCTTAAAAAAGTTAAAAGGAGAGGATTTCTATGCCAGCGATTAACGTAACCGAAAATGCAAAGAAACACATTTTAAAACTTCAGGCCGAACTCAATAAACCTGGAATGGGTTTTCGTGTAGGCGTACAGGGTGGCGGATGTTCTGGCCTTTCTTACAAACTAGATTTTGAACCGGCACCATCTCCCCGCGATGAAGTGATTGATATCGGCGAAGTAAAATTATTTTTAGACCCTAAAAGTAAGCTTTATTTAAACGGTTTAACGATGGACTTTGTTTCAACGATTGCCAGTTCAAACTTTGTATTCGAAAACCCAAATGCTAAGAGTGCCTGCGGATGCGGAACCTCTTTTGCCGTCTAACGGATTGGGATGGACTATTTTGAGCTGTTTGGTATTTCTGAAACGTTAACACCTGATTTAAAAAGCCTAGAAAGTAAATTTTTTGAACTAAGCAAAAAGTATCACCCCGACCGAGTCGGAGGCGATGAAGAGATGAGTAGCCTAGTGAACATGGCTTACACGACACTCAAAGACAAACGACTCTTAGCTGAATATCTTTTTAAAAAAAATAATATCCCTGAAGATAAAAAAAACGTCCCGCTAGAACTTAGTGAAGAGTACTTTGCAGCAGAGAGCGATGCACAAAAAATAGCTTTGAAATCAAAAATTCAAAAAATTATTGAAGAAACAAAAATGCAAATAGATCAAATTAAAATTAATGAACTCACAAAGCTACGCGAAAAATATACATACTTAAATTATTTAGAATCGATGATACGAAACTTAGAAGGCAATCATGACTACTGAAAAAACTACGAATAAAGAATTAATTGTTGGAATTGATTTAGGAACCACCAATTCACTGGTCGCTTATATGCATAACGAAGTCCCTGAAGTCATTGAGGGTTTATTGCCGTCGGTTGTTTATTACGCACCCGGTGGAGAAGTAACTGTAGGCGAAAATGCTAAAGTTTTTAGATCCTGTGCTCCGGGCCGCACGTTTACTTCGATTAAGACATTAATGGGCTTAGGGTTATCTGATTTAGGAAACACTCGTGGTGCATTAAAATTAGAAGAACTGCCCTATCAAATAAACCAGGACTCACAAAACATTATTGAAATACTCGTTGATCAGAAAAAATTAAATCCTATTTTAATTTCAGCCGAAATTTTAAAAAAATTAAAAAGCACCGCTGAAAAGAAATTAAACCAATCTATTCATAAAGCGGTCATCACCGTTCCTGCTTATTTTAATGATGCTCAAAGACAAGCCACAGCCGCAGCCGGAAAATTAGCAGGACTAGAAGTGGTTCGTATGATTAATGAACCCACCGCAGCTTCACTGGCCTACGGTCTAGGCAATAAAAAAGACGGAGTGATTGCTGTTTATGATTTTGGCGGCGGAACTTTTGATTTATCGATTTTAAAAATTAAAGACGGAGTTTTTGAAGTACTGGCCACTCACGGTGATACTCATTTGGGTGGAGATAATTTAGACCAAGCCTTAGCGAATTGGCTACTCGAACAAATGAAATTAGAAGGGGAAGTTCCCTTTGAATTAAAAGCCATGCTTGCCCAGACAGCCGAAAAAACTAAAATCACTCTCAGCAAAATCAAGCAAACAAAGATTAATTTTAGTTATCATCACAAAGATTACGAATTTGAATTGAGCAGACCTGATTTTGAAAAAATGATCTCCCCTTTTATCGATGAAACGATCAAGCATTGTGAAACCGCATTAAAAGACGCCAAACTTTCTGCTCGAGATATTACTGACGTAGTGCTTGTGGGTGGTTCCACCCGCATCCCTCTCGTATATCAAAAATTAAAAACATTTTTTTATGTCGACCCCAATGATTCTTTAAACCCTGACCAAGCGGTTGCGTTGGGTGCTGCCATTCAAGCCGATATTTTAATGGGCAATCAACAAGATACATTACTCATTGATGTTATTCCTTTATCCCTGGGCATCGAAACCATGGGCGGTGTCGTTTCAAAACTACTTCACCGCAACACTAAAATTCCTAATCGCGCTAAAGAAGGTTTTACCACCTGGGTGGAAGGTCAAACTAAAATTGATATACATGTGGTGCAAGGTGAACGTGAGCTTGTCACCGATTGTCGAAGTTTAGGGCGTTTTACTTTAGAAATTCCTCCCATGCCGGCTGGTGCACCGCGCATTGAAGTAATCTTTGCAATTGATGCCAACGGCATTTTGCATGTCACGGCTCACGACCATAGGTCGGGAGAACGCAAAAACATTTTAATTAAACCTACTTTTGGTTTGTCTGACGAACAAGTTGAAAAAATGTTACTAGAGTCATTTGATCATGCTGAAGAAGATTTAAATAAACGCCAGTTAATTGAAGCCCAAAATGAAGCCAGACAAGTCATCGACGCCACCGAAAAAGGACTCAAAAAACAAGTTAATTTAGTATCACTTGCCGAAGAAACTAAAATTTTAGCTGGCCTTGAAACACTAAAAAAATTAATGGCAGGCACTGATCACAATGCCATTCGTGATCAAATTAAAATAGTTGATGAACTGACTCATGGTCTAGCTGAAAAACTAATGGATAGCGCCATTCAAAGCACGATTACCAACACAAAAGTTTAGTACAATACTCTTATGAAAATTTCTTGGACGGATGTTGAAGATATTGCCATTGAATTGTTTGAGAAAAATCCAGAGACGGATCCCTTAACTGTTCGATTTACTGATTTACACCGCATGGTTAAAGAACTCCCTAACTTTGAAGAAAAACCTGGTCACCCTTCAAATGAAAAAATTTTAGAAGCCATTCAAATGGCATGGTTAGAGGAATATAAAGCCAGTCATTAAAAAAGGAGCTTTTATGCAAAACATTTTTCAGTATCCGTTCCCTTTTTATCTAAGTGGCATAGTGATTGGCGCCGTCGTTCTTTTAACTTTTTATTTAAAAAACAAACCGCTCGGTGCTTCGGGCAGCTTTGACGCTATCTGTGCGCTCGTTGCTGATAACAATTATTTAAAACATTTCAAAAATGACTGGCGAGTGTTTTTTGCTTTAGGTCTACTCATTGCGGGTTTTGTTTCTTTTTACCTGCAAGGCAAATGGGAATTGACCTGGAACATGGGCCATATTGATCAGTATTTAGGAGTCAGTAGCCTAGCTAAAATTATTTTATTTTTGGTCGGTGGGTTTTTGGTGGGTTTTGGAACACGCCTGGCCAACGGCTGTACTTCAGGACATGCCATTACCGGTATTTCTCTTGGAGGTAAAAATAGTTTACTGGCAACGATTGTGTTTTTCGCTGTTGCAGTCGTCACCACTCACATTCTCTATTTAATTTTGGGAGGGCTTTAATATGCAAAAGTTCTATTCTTCATTCTATTCTCTGGTGCTTGGAATTTTATTTGGATTAGCTATTTCAAAAGCCAATGCCACAGACTATAACTATATTACCGATATGTTTTTATTTAAAAATTTCTATTTATATGGCGTAATTACTTTTGCCATTATCACAGTGAGTTCAGGGGTATTCATTATGAAAAAATTAAATGCTAAAGACATTAACGGTAAAAAAATTGAGTTTCCGGTTAAACCCGCCAAAAAAGGATTGGTACTTGGCGCCATATTATTTGGTATTGGCTGGGCGATCACTGGAACTTGCCCTGGACCTGCTATTACGATGGTCGGTGAAGGCAAGTTAACCGCGATTGTGACTTTAATAGGAATTTTCGCTGGCACTTATGCCCACAGTCTGTATGCTTCACATACCAAGCAAAAAGTGGACGATACTTGCGGCTAATTCGTTTTGCTCGAGTAAGGATTTCCTGGTAAATGTCTGACAGCCCACAAACTGTACATTGAAGTACCAGGTGCTGCACAAAAATTATGAGGCTTTCCTCGCGTAATCTTAAGTAAATCATAGTTATTAATTTTTAAAACATCTTCTCCTATTTCGGCATGACCAAAACCTTCATTTTCTGAAAAATAAAAAAAATGAATTTCAGGTTGTAAATGCTTTTGATGTGGATACAAACTCCATCGACCTGGAAAATTAATTAACTCTCCGACAGCCAATTTACACTGTGGAAAACTATTCTCCCCGTCAAAAACGGTACGCAATAAACAGTAAGCCGTATTATCAAACATATCTTTATTCATCACTTCTTGCCTGCAATCTTTGGGACTAAAATAGCGATATTCAAACTTCTCAACATTCTCGACACTGGTCTGTAAAACAGTGACCTTTGAATCACTGGCTGTAATTTTGACCTGTGATTTTTCACTGAAATGTAAAACTGTCGGGGATTCTTTAAAGGGATTAAAGCGGGCAAAGGCAATACGCTTCTCTTCAATTTCAAATGATCCTGAACCATCTAAAACAATTAATGCCGTCTCTTTACGGCGGTTATCCACTTTAATGGTTTCGTTTTCTTGAAGCCTCCACACTCCAAAATCAAGACCCGTATCACGATCAGAACTTAAATAAGCATTCCATCCGTTTTGAAAACCTTTGGGAAACTTACGAAGGAGACTTGGATGAGGCATTATCTTCTTTTGTGGCGAACCGTTTTTTTAACGGGTTTAACTGTTTCTGGTTTTTGTTTAAGTTTTGATTCTATTTTTTTAATTAAAGGGTCATTTACAAAAAGACCCGACTCCGGATTATCCGTTTCCATGTTGATCATCGAGAAACTAAAACCCCAGCCGTAAATACTTTTATATTCCCAATAAGTCCAAGGAATATTGAGTTCATTTAAAATTTCCATTAGGTCAGCTGCCCATGCCACTCGATAATCGTTTTTAATAAAATTATCTGTGCCAAATTCTCCCGCAAACAAAGACACATTATTTTTTTTGGCCCAATCTATATATTTCCAAATAATATCTTTTTTAATCCAAGGTTTATCAATCACTTCTTTATCGGCTTTGAACCATGAAAAATCAATATTTTCAAAACTGCCTTTGGTCGGATCAAAAGGAGCTGTGTCTTCTTTTTTAATAAGACCTTTCACTTGA
>CAYMKA010000111.1:0-5867 GCA_964390935.1 uncultured bacterium | reverse complement strand
TTCCAAGCGTTGGCATCTACGTTATGTGCCGTGGCGCCAAATCCATAATCACCTGTCGCAAGCCCACCCAGTCTTGAAACATATTCCCATTCAGCTTCGGTCGGAAGTCGATAGTTTTTTCCGAAGACATGTCCTGGAAACAAATCAGCTAATGCGTCCTGAACAACCTTATTATCCATTTTTGATAATTGGTTCAAAGCAACAAGCCACTCCTTAGAGATCTGGTCATGCGAAACGCTTTCAACAGGATTTTCGCTTCCTTTAAAGTATGACGGGTCATCTTTTAATAAATTAAACTGCCGTGGGGAATACGTGTTAATAAGATCAACTACCCCTTTCCACATCCTTTGTGTGGTATCTACCGACATCAAATCAAAACCTTTAGTTAGTGTTACAGTTACTTTTTCAGTATCACCCATTCTAAAAGTGCCGGGTTCGATCCGCACCGAGTCTAAAATCGGCGTACCTTCTGGGTAGAGAGCTGTTTTGGTCGAGTTGCGCTCTTTTCTTTCAGTTTTTTTAGATTTTATTTGGCCAATCTTTTGTTCAATGTAGTCAGCAATTTCCGATTTTCCTAAAAGTCTCAGTTCTTCAATATCATTACGACCGCGCTTATTCTTGCGGTCGATATTGAACACTGGATTTGATATCAGAAAATCAATCACTTCTCTCGCCTCATAATAGGCAGCTTCTAGCAGTAAAGAATGTCCACTGATACTGACATCATTAATTTCAACCAAATTTAAGCTTAATAACTTTTCTAATTTTTTAGAATTATTTTCCTTAAGCGCAGCTTCTTTTTCTTCAGATAACTTATTAAAAACTGTTTGTTTTCGATGATCTTTCGAATCACCAAACGCTTTTATTTTTCCGATCACAAGATTTTTTAATTTGCGATCTAAATCTCTCACATTAAGGTTTTGCAAAAACTGATCGGCCCCCTCAGAAAGCGCAAGCTCAATCACAGCCGTACTTATAACCTCTGGTGATAAATTTTCTTTTTTCCTGTATAAATAATTTTGAAATTCTTCTTTTGTTAGAACTTGGCTTTTTATCAGTTCTGGTAAGATGGGCGAGATGACTTTAATGTATTTTAGAATATCATTTTCATTTGTCGAATCTTTTAAAACAGCTAACTTTTTATAAACCTGCTTCACTACTTGCGTAATCGTGGCATCTGCCACTAAATCCTTGATTTTTTGATTCGTGACCATGGAAGTTAAGATATTTTCAAACTTAGCTTGGTCGTCTGGATTCCTCGAATTCATCAGTCTCTCAAGCTCAGCTTCAATACGGTTCGCATTGAGTCTTCTTTTCAGTTTTTCAAAAATACCCTTATCTGAACTATCCAAATTGAATTTTCCACTTTCAACCATATCAACAAGCTCAACTATACCCAAATTAAGTGACTCCTGAATGACTCGCAGTGCTTTTTTATTTAAAAAGACGATATAGCTTCCATGAACCGTAAAATCCACTCCCTCGCGAGCGGTAGGGTCAACATTAAATCGAATGGTTAACCCTGTACCACGAGCCCCTTGACGACCCGTTTGCGTATAAAAACCGTCTCCGTAAGCCGCAGCTTCGCCTTGTGCATTATTTCTTGAAATCAATACATTCGGCTCACCAGTGTGGGATTTTGTGATCGACTCGTAGGCTAAAAATGAATTGGTTTCATGAGCTACGATCTGAATATTCAAGTCCTTTGCGGTATTTCCCGTCGGTGAAAATCGTGCAGTTTTAAGCAAACCTGAAGTGTACTTCGGTAGTTGTGTTACTTTACCATCTTTTGTTATTTCAAAGCTTCTCAAAGGCTCTTTATTCAACCAAAAGTTTGCGTCATTGGCCTGATCTTTTAAATTCATAGAAAGAAGCTTTTGCCTTAGTCCTAGTTCATCAAGAACATCCATTGCGCGTTCGATATTATTTGAATGCATCACAAGTTTTGAGGCAATTTCATTCATACGACGAAGCGCCGACTGATCCGTCACGGATCTTGGATCAAATTTTCCGATGACATCTTTCATATCCGACATACTTTTTGGATCAATCGATAAATCATACTGAAACGCCTTGACCAACAAACGCATGACCGAAAGAATCTCTGGGTTTTGCCCCATCTTCGCACGCGCTGTCGTAAAATGAAGTGGGTTACGCAGGTAAGAAATCGTGTTGTTTAGTGAATCATCTAAAAATTGATTTTTACCCGTGCTCCAAGCCCTTAAGTCTCTCACCACAGGATCTTTACTTTCAGAAATTTCAACCATCGCTAAAGAGTTAGTGTCTGTGTTTTGATTTGAAAAGTTCGGGTCATCTAACAAGGCTTCTTTGTAATAGCCGTCGCCTGGATTTCCGATTGGAGTTCTTAAAGAACGAACTTCCCAAGCCTTTTTTGATCCCACAAAGTAAGGAAACTTCTGTGACAATGAATTTTGAAGCGCTTGAATTTGCTCCATCGTCCCATCAACAACGATATCTAAATCTTGTGTGGACCTAAAAATATTCGTAAAGTCATAATCAAATCGATCGCCTTGCAGATTTAAGATCCCTTTTTGGCGAGACAAATCCCATTTGGCGTAATGTAAATAACTTGAAGCCGTGCCCCCAAACATCCAAACCCTAACACCCAGTTTTTTGGCTTCGGAACGGATAAAGTTAAATTCTTCAGTTTTTGTGATACTTTGCGAGACATAGTTAAGTAACTCAGGGGCCGCAACTTTGCTACCAACTGAGGTAAGCGGAACAACTCGGCGTGCAGGGACCGAGTCGTAAAATAGCTCTTTACACTGAAGTGAAGAGGCTGAAGCCACGGATGAGTAGAACGAACCACTGAGGCTCGCGAAAATCAGCGCATAGCTAAAAAAACGTTTAAAATAAGAATTTCGAATTGAATGAACGGTGGCTTTCATAAATTTCTTTTTCCTTTATAGTTACTTAAAAAAATCAATGCATTTCAAGGCTGTGCCTCTTGTTTTCGGTAATATTCGAGTCTTCTCGACATCTAAAATATTAACTCTATTGTTGGCATAGCTTTTTTCAATCTGTTGAAAACGCGCTTCATCGACTGAACCACGCGCAACCAGTTCTCCCACTAAGGCGCGCACAAAATTCCAATTTTTTGTTAATTGGTCTTTAGCAAGAGTTTCCGCTGCAGCAAAAATACGCTCCATATTCTCATCTAAAATTTTTGTCTGTTTGGTGTTCAAAATCGGTTCACCATGTTTATTCACTCGAACAGCTTGCAGCTCTTTTATAAGGCCCCACTTTAATAAATACTCTGAAATCATGCCTCGGGTTTTTTCTAAATCATTTGACCAGCCAGCATCAGCTCCGTACCCCGCAAGTTGTTGGGCGATTTGACCGGCTAGTAATTGCGCAGCCCTTTGAATAATCATATTTTCGTTGGCTTGTGCGCTATAGACTCCGCTATTCATTTCATCGTATCTTGCGTAGCCTAAATATTGAGTTCCATCAGATAATTTTCCACCACGAATTGTAATATAAGATAACTTTTGTCCGGTAATTTTTGGATTGTTAACAACTGCGTGACCCGCCTCGTGATAAGACGTAGCTAATGCATTTTTTGGCGATAACTTAAGTTCTTTTGTTGCATAGTCTGTTGCAGGAATGACAAGGCGTAAATTCGCATGACCGTTTTTATCAATCACTTCCATTTCTATCAACACTTCGCGCTCGGGCGTTTGAGCTGTGGCATAAGGCTTATCACTTTTATTATCGCTGATTGAAAATCTTAACGTGTGATCCGCGAGTTTTGCTTTACCACCAGCAGCAATAATCGCCTTTGCCACTAAAGTTGAAATTTGTTTGTCTGCAACATTTCGAATGGATCTTGCACCCATATCTGAAGTGAAAAAAGCGTCTGCGACTTTACCATAAAAATCTGCAGCAAATTCGAATTTAATTCCGTCATTCACGTAGCTTTTAAGTGCACCTTGAACCAGCTTATCCGAAATTTGTTTAACATCTTCTTTAATTAAGGGCTTGTATAAGATCGTCTCAGCCATTCGACCCAATAAAGCCTGTGGAACTCCTGCTTTAAGCAATAAATCTCTGACTTTAGAAGGCTCTTTATTTTTTTTCCATTCAGCTATCTTCATATCATCTGACGAAAGACCCATTGTTAATTTTTCGCCATCATTACCTGTAAAAATAAATTTATACTTTTTTAAATCATAGGTCTTATTAGTCGAACGCGACGTCCATTTTCCTTCGTCTAAAATATCGTAAAAACTTTTAAACAATTCGTTCTTTTTTGATTTGTCGTCACCACCCATATTTGAAGCCTCATCAAAAACAATGATTCCCCCATCAGGGTTATTGATTAAGGCTTGCTCAAAGATTGCCATATCGGTTGATCCCACAAAACCTTTTGACGAACCAAAAATGTCATTTAAATGACCATCAAATCTTACATGACCTACAGGAATAATCGAAACTCGTTCAGCTTTATCATACAACGCTTCAGCTAAAGCTTTTGCGAATTCTGTTTTACCTGTCCCAGTTGAGCCAACTAGAAAAAACGACTGCGGTCTTTCGGCATTGGCAGAATTCGCTTCATGCGCAATCACCGCATCTGAAAGCCTTTGAATCGCATCGTCTTGACCAATAACACGTTTTGAAATCGTTTGTTTTAAATTTTTAAGGCGCTCTAAAAATTCTGGATCTTCCATTTTATCTTGGGGCGCAAGTCTTGGTAATTGATGATGAACTGACTTTCCATGAGCTGTTCCTCGAATAGCTTGTTTTTGGCCGTTTGATTCTACATCAATTTGCAAAAAATCATTTTTATTTAGACCAATTTCAGCAAGTGCAGAAACAACGGTGTCGCTGATAATACGATCAACGGCTTTTTCAACAGGGCGAGTTCCCATGCCTGGCGTGTATGAACTCTCAGTTATTGATTTTGCGACGTCGAGAGCCACTATGATTTTTAGTTTAAATTTTTCCGACAATTCTTTTGTGATGCGCGCCACTTTAGATTGGGCGATGCGCGTAGCTAAAGATTTCGTAATTGGTGCCGCGAGTGAAAATTTATCTATCCGCGCCAAAATCGGATCAGGCAATGTAAAGGTATCAGTTCCGCTTGTTTTTTGCGTGAATAATTTTTTAAGCTCTTCTGAATTATATCTATGCATTTGATCTGAAATTTCTTTTTCAGACCAATTTTCAACTTGCGGAGGGTACACGATCTTATCGCCACGATTAGATGTGATAATAATTAAATGTTTAGAAAGCTTTCTTTCTTTGCCATCGCCACCGGTGCCACGCCCGGTGTCCATGATTTCCATCCAACGCTCCCAGAATTCAGGATGCGCTCGTTCACCTTCATTAATTAAGATAATACCACCACCTTTGCCGCGACCTGGATCATCAATATAATCGTAAAGCTGACCTGAAGTTTCATTCGAGCTGATCACTCCATTTGGCGCCCCAAAAAGTGTATTTAAATCCATGCCACCATTTTTAAAATTATTAGCATCAATTTCTAAAAAAGCCCCTTCCGTACCAAATACTTTTTTAGCAAGCTCTCGGCCTAATAATGATTTACCTGTTCCTGTAGGCCCAAGAAGTGCGACCGTTCGAACGCCTTTTTGCCCCGAAGACATTAATAACTTTGTCCACTCATTTGTCACATCACTGATCATGCGATCCTGACCGATCACAATTTCAGAAAGATGCTTCTCTAAATCAGCACCATACGCACGAATAGCTTTCGCGTCTAATGGGTTTACTGGGAATTTCAATTTACTTTGAATAAACTGGTATGCCATTTCTTCAGTAACTTGAAATCCTGTTTTTGATACCGTTCCAAATGTTGTGGGATTAATTTCCCTTTATTCAACTGA
>CAYMKA010000110.1:0-5867 GCA_964390935.1 uncultured bacterium | reverse complement strand
GATCAATGGTGATCACTTGTAAAACCAGCCGGCCGTCTTTTTTTAATAATTTTTGACAGGTTTTGAAATAAGCTCCCAAATATTCATGACCCACGGCTTCTAACATCTCTACCGAGACAATTCGATCAAATAATCCTGTCATCCGACGATAATCGATAAGCTGAACATCAATCAGATGTTCTAATTGTTTGTCACGCACCAGCTTCAGCACATAATCTTTTTGTTTTTGAGAAAGCGTAATGGTCGTGACGCGACAACCGTATTTTTGAGCTGCTGCCAGCGCCACCGCTCCCCAGCCCGAACCTATCTCCAATAAATGATGCTCGGCTTTCAAATCTAATTTATCTAAAAGCGTTTCGATTTTATTCAGCTGAGCTTCGTGTAAATTTTGATTTTTATTTTTAAAAATAGCGCTTGAGTACATCAGCGTCTCATCTAGAAATAACTTAAAAAATTCATTGCCCAAATCATAGTGCTCTTGAATATTTTCAGTCGCTTTGCCCAAATGATTTTTGCGATTGCGATGTAACCTGCGGTTAATTTGAGCCCCCCACTTCGAAATAAAATTACGATGGCTACGTAAATGCTCTGCGCTGCGCGCTAAATTTTTAAGAGCTCCCGTTAAATCTGGGATTTCAATATCTCCGCTCATGTACGACTCTGCAAAACCAATGTCTGTATGCAAAAGGGTATGCCAAAAAGCCCGATAACCATTGACTTGAATGTTAATTTTAGGATCGGCCTTTCCAAGAATTAAATTTTTTCCGCTAGGTAAATCTAAAACCAGCTGCCCGTAAGGGAGGTTTCTTGCAAAACGTTCAATCAAAGTTTGTGCTATTTTTTCGTAAAACTTAGGTGGCGCTTTGCGCAGGGTATTGGCACTGAGCGGTCCAGGTTTTGAAATGACCGGCAGTTTCTTTTTAAAGTGCAGTAAAAAAGCATGCCAAGAAATTCGTGGCAGCGTTAAAAAAACCAGTAGCGGATATTTAGCAAGAATGGTGAGCCATTTAGTTTTTGAAAGTGGTTCTAAAACTCCCGTTAACTGGGTAGTAATAACCACTTCGCTGTTTTGTAACAAATTAATATGGATGTCGGCTTTTTCATTTAATTTAGAAAAATTGAACTGATAGTTGCCTGCTACTTTAAAAAAAGGAGAAACATAAAATTCTTTTTGAGCCATGGCCTGGTCTCCCGGAAGAACATAGACATGACTCTCATGAAAAGTATTATTCACTTGAGCGATGACGGCCATTAAATTTTGTTTGTCGTCATAACAATAAAAAAAACTAACCGGATTAAAAACATAGCCTAAAAAACGAGCGTTGGTGACTAATTCCACGCGTGCGGGTTTCTGATTAATGCCCCGAGCTTTGAGTATTTGAAAGACTTTTTCTTTTAATGATTCTTTTCCTTCATTCAAATAATCTTTATCCCAAAGCGAGACAAGTTTTTTTTGGTTATAACCAAAAAAAGGGAATGTTTGATTAAGAGTAGATAATTCGTCTAAATCAAAAACATAAAAATAGGCCGGATATTTAAAAAAATGTTTTACGGGCTTGAGGCGATGGTGCATGACTTGCCCGACGGCAATTTTAGATTTCATCAAAAACGGACCCCCAATTTACTAGCCACCGCAAGAGCAGAATTGACGCCATCTTCGTGAAAACCATTACCTAAATAGGCTCCAGCATAAAAAGTTCGCTGCGCACCATTTATTTTTTGAATTTCTTTTTGTGCTGCCACTGAATGTAGATCATAAATGGGGTGGGTAAAATCTTTAATCTCTAAAATTTTTGATTCATCGAGACGGGATGGATTAAGGGTCACAAAATAATTTTGATTTGTTTTTAAATTTTGCAGCCGGTTCATCCAATACGTCATGGTCAATTGCTTTTGATCATTTTTTTGACGTTGATAGTTCCACGAAGACCATATTTTTTGATTACGCGGCATCACCTGGTCATCTTTGTGTAAAACTGTTTTATTTTGTGAATAACGCCATGCCCCCAAATATTTTTTTTCATCAGCGCTAGGATCGCTGAGTAGTTTTAAAGCCTCGTCCGCATGAGTAGCCACCACCACTTGATCAAAAAAATGTGACTTCTCTTTTAATTTAATTTCAATTTGGTCAAATCGTCTGATAATCGTTTGAACCGGTGCGTTTAGAAATATCTTGCCGGAAAAATTTTTAGAAAATGCTTTTAGATAAATATGGCTGCCTTCGGTAACAGTATGCCACTGGGGCTTATCAAAAAAAGACAAAAGTCCATGGTTTTTAAAGAATTCAAAAAAATTTTTAGCGGGATAATTTTCAATTTCGGTATCTGGACAAGACCAAATTGCAGCCGCTGTCGCAAAAAGATAATGATTTTTAAAATATTCACTGTAGTTTTGAGACTTAAGAAACTCTCCCAGAGTTTGACTGTGCCGTGTCGAATCTTTTAAAAACCGCGGAACCGTTTTATTAAACCGTATTATTTCTAAAATCATTTTATAAAAATGAGGACTCCAGCGTGCGTGGAATGAAGCAAATAATCCGTCCGGAAATTTAGAACCGTAATATAAACTTTGATTTAAATCTTCATAAGAAAAAGACATGCTGCTTTTTTGGATAGCCACCTGCCATTGATTTAATAGTTTCAAAAAATGAGGGTAGTTGCGGTCGTTGCAGACAATAAAACCCATATCGATGCCAAGGCCTGCATCTTCGCCTTTTTGAATAACATGAGTGCTGGTGTGTCCGCCTAAAGAGTGATTTTTTTCGAAAAGAGTAACGTCATACTTCTGGGACAGCAGGTAAGCACTGGTGATGCCTGCTATCCCAGAACCAATGACAGCAATTTGGTTTCTTATTTTTATTGAGCTTCGAGCAATTCTGTCTCAACTTGTTTTTGCAAACGTTCTAAAACTGCTTTCGCTTCAGGGTTTTGAGCGGCAATATTTTTAGCTTTCTTAGCAATGTTCAACTGATAATCCAAAACATCTTTTTTGGGCACGCGCACGAGTACATAAACTTCTTCGTAAATAGTCACGCCGCCTTGTGAAGCGTTTTCCTTCACTTTTTTCCAAACTTGAACGCGTTTGGCATTGCGCAGACGTGCTTTTGAAACCGTTTGCACTGACTCTTCAATGTATTTTTCCGCTTCAACATAACCTGAACCTGTTGCGCCGCGCACCGTTCCTGAAGAGAGAGTTGCCGCCACATCTAGCTGCGCCTCACGAGCAATATTGGTGATCGCATTTAAGTAAGCGTCTGTAATTGCATCGCTGAGACTCGTTTTGTAATTCGTCACAACGCCCACGCCATAAGAATAATCAGGATTTTCTTGTTCAAAAGAAGAAACATCCAAGTCACGGGCCCAGTCAGGAGCGCCGTCGCCTTGAGCTTTAGGAATATCTACTTTGTCTCCTCCGCCACATGCGGTCAAAGCCACTGCCATAAAAATAACCGTTAAAATTAATAATAGTTTTTTCATTTGTTCTCCTTTGAGTGGGTAACTATACCCAAAACTATAAAAGAAGCGAAGTAAATTTCAAGGCTGTTTTTTCAGCCAATCTTTCAATCGCATCTTTGTGTGTGGTGATTTCGTCAGGGCCAAAGCCAAACACTTTAGAATTTATCGAATCTAAAACATTTTTATTTTCGCGGACGGTAAGTTGAGCACTGAGCTGCCCGGCAGCACGTAAAATACCTTCTTCGTTAGCAGAAGCCGCCGACAAAGTTAATTTAGCTTTCACAATAAAAGTCGCCTGAGCGGGACTATCCACAATCGTATACTCATCGCTTTGTTCTAGCTTTTTTAAAAATTCATTTTTAAAACGATTGTCGATATCGCCAGACACCTCGATATAAACCGTACGTAATTTTTTAACCATCTCTTGAGCACTTTCAATTTGAGCAGCAAAATTTTCTTTTACCTTGCCAGGAAATTCTTCTAATTTTTCTAGTGCCGTCAGATAACCCTGTAGAGCCGTATAAGGCTTACCACTTTTAATCAGTGCATCTGTCTCAGCAAGACTTGCCATCACCACTCGAATGCTGCGCTGCCAATGCAGTTCAATACGACTAATTTCAGAACGATTCACAGGAAGCAGTAAATAAATTTGATATTTTCCGCCCGGAGCTTTTTCCCAATACACAGCACTTTCTTTTAAATTTGAAACAGAAACGGGATAGGTTTTTCCTAAAATCACTTCATAAGAATATTGATTTTCGTTGTGGCGGGTACGGCGGTAACGCGAGCTGACATCAAAACTCAAATATTGCAAAAATTGGTGAATTGCATTTTCGCGGGCATCATTTATGCCTTGTTCTAAATTATCAACATCGCTTTTTAATCCCACAAATGAAACTTGATCAGCATTATCTTCAACCGTGAGCTGACTCGCCCACCCTGGTTTAGGACCAGAAGTTTGAATAGATTCACCAAAAGCCAAAACTGAATTTGTAAAAAAACTAGCAATCAAAAAAACAATAGTGATTAAAAATTTATTCATATAAACAAAAAACCCCTCTCATTCTATCAAGATTGAATGAGAGGGGTTCTCGTTTTTTTCTTTGTCGGGATTAATCTTATTTAAATTTTATTTTTTGCACAAGCCAGCAAATTCCAAAGAAGGCTAAGACGTCCACTAAAAAAACTCCGTACGCATGAGGATAAGGGATGCGTAAAAAAGCTGACACTAAAATCACAGGGGCTGTAAAAAACCAGCTTAGTAAAAATGAAAAACGAAATAAATCTTTGAAATAAAGCTTCCATAATTTAAACCAATTCATCATATACACCGTACACAAGACCGTAATCGTCACGACTAAAAACGCAATGAAGAAACTTAAAAAACCACCGAAGTCATTGCGGGCAATTTTTAAATCAATCAGGCGCTGCCATTGTTCGATATTAATACGGTATCCCAAGTAAACATGCGCAAAACAAAAAAATAAAATCGCTACTAAAATAATAAAAACCTGTACGGCGGTGCTTTTGGACTTGCTGTCTAATTTTTTCTTGAGAACTTTTTTAGAAAACTTATCGACCCCCGTCGAAACCAGGTTCATGTAAACTTTTTGGTCTTTTAAGCTGACTTTGGATTTTTTTTTAACAGCCATGAAGAGATTTTACGATAAAAACGATTATTTATTGATAGAAGCCAGCAGATCTTCTTCGGATAATGTTTCAAGATACTGAATTTGCAAAGCGTCCAGTTTTTCAAGGTGCTCTTTATTAAGATTTTCTATTTTGGAATAAAGGTCTTTATATTCTCTTTGAGCTGAGCTTTCAAAGTTGTGGCGGCTCAGCATTTGAGATTGCACTTGATTAGTGCGAGCCAGCCTAATGAATAGATCATTAATCACAATCATTTCACCGTTAAAAGCACTGATCTCACGAACATATTTGCCTGGTTTTTCAAAGTCGATCGAAGCATGCAGTTGAGCTGCTTTATTTAAATGGCTTAAAAGTGGCCCCGTTAGTTTTTGATGAAGAATCGTTTTTTTGTATTCTTGGCTTTGATCAATGAGTTTTTGGTGAGCAACCTGCAAAAGGGGAGTCTCATATCTTTGTAAAAAAAGCTTTCTGAAAATTGTTCTGACTTCTTTATCTGAAAACGAGTAGGGATCTTGATCGGTGTTGTTATTAATTAATTCTTCTAACAATACCGAACGATCTGCAGTCACAAGCAAATATTCCATTAGTTTTTTAACACTGGCGTCTGTTTGATTTAAAATGGCAGCCACTAATTCTTTATCCGTCACTGCTTCTTTGGCTTCTAGAATCACCACAAAGTCATGCCATTTAGGGTCTTCTTTAGCATTAGTAGTCACAGAAATTTCATCTACTAGCTTTTTAAACTCCGCCAACTGCTCAGCA
>CAYMKA010000109.1:0-5936 GCA_964390935.1 uncultured bacterium | reverse complement strand
TTATATGCTGTAAAGGAAGAAATGGAAAAAGCCGAAGCAAGGAAACTACAACCATATTTTATTCGCGCTTTTTTCTGTGAAGCATTTTCGTTACTTGGTGGAGAAATGCGTCCTCGTGAGTCGGGTCGTTTTGAAGTCCGACATGTGCCAGCACTCTTTCGCGAACGAGATCGTGTCATTGGAGAAACCCGTACACCTGTGTTAAAGAAATACGAACGTATTTGTTTTGATAAGCAGCAAGTTCGTATGGATGGTAAGCCAATGGCTGATTTAATTCATCCAGGCCATCCACTGATGCATACTACTACTGATCTTATTTTGACCTTGCATCGTGCTAAGTTAAAACAAGGTGCAATATTAGTTGATCCCAATGATGACTCTACTGAACCAAAGATTCTCTTTATGATTGATCACTCAGTACGTCAAAGTATCACTGATAATCCTGTCGTTGTGTCTCGTCGGTTACAGTTTGTAGAAATTGACAGTCAATCTAAAGTTTCAAACTCAGGATGGGCTCCACATTTAGATCTTGAAGCAATTAATGAATACGACCTCAGCTTAGTAAAAAATATACTGGAGCATTCTTGGCTTAAAAATGATTTAGATTCTTTAGCATTACAATACGCTTCTCGTCATTTAGTGCCAGACCATTATCAAGAAGTCAAAGCAAAATTAGAAAAGCAAGCTGATAAAACGCTAGCAGCTGTGAATGAAAGACTCATTAAAGAAATTAATTACTGGTCAGACCGTTACATCAAATTGACGGATGATGTTGCTGCGGGCAAACAACCACGAGTTCAGCCAGAAATGGCACGTCGGCGCGTTGATGAACTTACGGAAAGACTTAATCAGCGTAAGCGAGAGTTGGCTGCGATGAAAAATGTAGTTTCCAGTACGCCTGTGATATTAGGTGGTGCATTGGTCATTCCACAGGGATTATTAGCCCAAAGAAAAGGTGAAACAGCATTTTGTGTAGATGCTCATGCGCGGGCGAGAGTAGAAAGAATTGCAATGGAGGCAGTAATTGCTGGCGAACAAGCCAAAGGTTTTATAGTACAGGATGTATCGGCTCAAAAGTGTGGTTGGGATATAACGTCTCGTCCACCAGTCAATGAGGATGGTTCTATTTTACCAGATCGACATATTGAGGTGAAAGGACGTTCTAAGGGGCAAAGTACGATAACAGTAAGCCGAAACGAAATTCTATATGGTCTTAATCAGGCAGATAAATTCATATTGGCAATTGTTTTAGTAAATCTGGACGATACTTTTGAAGGTCCTTATTACATTCGTAACCCCTTTACTAAAGAGCCCGATTGGGCAGAAACCAGTAAAAATTTAGATTTAGTAGCATTATTAGAAAGGGCAAGCAAAGATGTCTAATAACAGCTTAAATAAAATTGCACCCAATAATGTCGAGCTTGAGCATGCACTGAAAGTCTGTCATGGCTTTGCGGAAAAGGGCTATCAGGTTGCTCATGATAATCTCAAACGTACTGGCGATGCTATTCAACATGTTGAGTTAACAATTCAAAATACCTTACAGTCAATTGAAAAAAGCCAAGTTCACTCACCTGATATTCTTGATAGTATTCAGCAGCAACTCAATAAAGTAATGGGAGATTTGCACATACTACAGCGTGACTCTGAAGCTAAGCTTGAAGAACGTAGAAAACAATTAAAGTCATTTAATATCAGTCTTTTTGGGCGCACCATGGCTGGAAAGTCGACCTTAATGGAAATTCTTACGAATGGCGATGGCGAAAGTATTGGTAAGGGTAAGCAGAGAACCACTAGGAGCATACGTACATATACTTGGAAGGGATTAACAGTAACCGATGTGCCAGGTATTGCTGCTTTTGAAGGTCATGTGGACGAGGTTGTTGCATTTAGAGTAGCAACTATGGCAGATCTTGTACTGTTCTTGATTACTGATGATAGCCCACAACCTGCTGAGGCTGATTGCTTTGTAAAGCTTAAACAGTTAGGTAAGCCAATTCTCGCAGTATGCAATGTGAAAGTTGCGATTAAAGATCCTGAAGATTTAATGGATTTTTTAAGCGATCCTGATTATGCGTTTAATGTAGTAAGATTAAACGAATTGACGCAGCAATTTATTGCTCTTGTAGATCAGCACTTACCAGGCGCATCTGCGCCTTTCATAGCTATTCACGCTCATGCCCGCTACTTGGCAGATAAACCAGAATATAGCCAACTCAAAAAGAAATTATTGGAGGCTAGTCGATTTGTTACTTTTGAAAAACAATTAATTAAACATGTGATTGATAATGGAAGGTTTTTTCGTCTAAAAACTTTCATAGATGCTTCAGTTGTCCCAATGTTTAAATTGTCAGAAGAACTATTGATATTTAAAGAGAAAAACTCTTCGTCCAACCGCGTACTTACAAAAAAGAAAAAGCAGTTTGTTGCGTGGAAGAATGCGTTCTTAAATAGAGGTTGTGAAAAAATTGATGCATTCTGCGGGGAGATGGGGGGGATACTAAGTGCTGAAATTGCAAGTTTTTCAGAAGATAATTATGAAAATAAAAATGCTGGAGATGCTTGGGATAGAGTAGTCAAAAGTTTGAACATTGAAAAGAAGTCTTCAGATTTGATGAATAACCTACATAAAGAGGCAGAAACTTTTCTGATGGAGTTTTTTAGAGAGGTGAACGCTGAGTTAACACTGGTAGATAGTCTCAAGGCTGAATCCATTGTAATGCCCAGTATTACCGATACGCGCAAAATAGCGCGATGGTTAGGAGTTTTAGCAACAGGAGCTATTACTTTGGCTGCTTTGTTGGGGCCTGTAAGTTGGATGGTAGTTGCTGGAGTGGCAGTAGTCAGTGCATTTTTTTCGTGGTTCACTGATTCTAAAGACTCTAAGGCTGCGAAAGCACGCTCTAAACTCGAATCAATACTTGAAAAGCATGTTGATAAACTTAAAAAGCATTATCACGATAGTTTGTCTAAATGGTTTAAACATGAGCTAATTAAAAAACAGATTGAATTAGTTGAATCAAATCTTGATATCATTATTTCGGCGTTATCGAGCCTTGCCAATACACAAGTTGAACTTGCAGAAATTCTCACCAATCGTCAGGCAGAGATGAATTATGAGTTGGTTAAAGAGTCACTACAAGACGCTCATAAGGACAACTTCATTGGTGGATTGCTGCGGGTTGCCCGCGCGCCAGGTTATATGGTCGTCCTTTGCTTTCGAATGGGTATTAGCCCTCCAGTCATCTATCGTGAAAAGCTAGAACTATTGTTGGCTGAGACAGTTATTTTTATTGTAGGTGATTATACGGATTTGGAAATATTGGCGCATCTGTTTAAACAAAAGCTGGGAGAGCAAGTGCACAATATTGTAATTGATAGCCACCTTAAGGTTGCCCGCGTGCCATTAAAAGCATTAGATGAAGAAGCTTGTTATCTTGCTGCAATAGCGTATCAATTAACAGAACTCCATGTCATTGTTTAAACAATCAAAAGGATCATAAAATGAAAAATAATATTGAAATTATTGCGCTTGCAGAAGAGGGGTCTTCGCTTCTTGCACAAACAAAGAGTGTTATTCTCAGCGCAGAGTCTGATGAAATTAAAAGTCTTGCTACTAGAATGCCAGACATTCTTGAAGGCCAGAGTGGTCCACTAAAGCTAGTATTTGCAGGGCAGTACAGTGCAGGTAAATCAAGTGTCATTAGTGCATTAACAGGGCGAAACGATATTGCTATTGGTGCAGGTATTACGACGCAGCATACACACTCTTATCACTGGAAAGGTGTTGATATTATCGACACACCAGGTGTTCATACCTCCCTTAGACCTGATCATGATGAAATTACATATCGAGCATTAGCTGATGCAGATTTATTGGTATTTGTTACCACAAATGAGTTATTTGATGATCACCTTGCAAAACACTTTCGTAAGCTGGCAATTGATAGAGACAAAGGCCGAGAAATGTTACTACTGATTAATAAAATGCAAAGGCATGTTTCAGGAAATTCGCCTGAGGCTTGGCAGATTATTACAGAGGAATTGCAAAAAGTAGTGACACCCTTTACTCCTGAAGATTTGCATATTTCTTTTGTTGATGCTGAGTCTGGTATTAGATCAGTTGGCCATGCAGATGCAAGCGTGGCTGAGAGATTGTGGCGTAAAAGTGGAATGCAAAAATTTGTCGAAACACTAAATCAATTTATTCGAGAGAAGGGACTAACTGGGCGTTACACTACGGCATTGTACTCCATGGAGCAAGTGCTATTAGAGTGCTTGGCAAAGTCTAGTACAGGCGACTTAGATATTGATGGGCTTGAAGAGCTATTGTTGCAGAAGCGAAGGGCTTTAGTTGAAGAGCAACAACGAGTCCCTGAGGCTGTTAGGCGTATTGTAACGAAGGAAGTTGAAAAAATTAGGGACGATGGCCGAATGATTGCGGGGATGATACACGAGGATATGAATGAAAAAGATGTTAACCTAAAAATCCAAGCTGCACAAAAGAGGGCAGAAGATTTATCTAATACGCTTGATGAGCAAGTAAAAATAGTTATTGGTTTACACATGGAGGATTTAGAAAAGCGATTTGATGAAATTATGGAGTCTGAACTTGCCAAAGAGTTATTACCTCGCTTAAAAAAACGGATGGATGGGTATGTTACTACTTCTACAATGTCTCCAGAAACGGTACAGAATCTAAAGTTAGCGGCTAACCACTCTGCTGTGTTTGGAAAATTTTTGGTAAAAAATTGCTTTAGTCCCACTAGTTTTGGCTTTAAGGCGATGTTTGAACTCAAAAACTATTCAGGTACTAAAGGGCATGAAATAGTCAAAGAAGTCGGCAAGTTTTTTGGCAAAAAATTTAAGCCTTGGGAAGCAGTGAAATGGACGAAGCACTTGGCAAATGCTGGACGTGTATTTGCTGTGGCAGGCGTTGCTTTAAACATTTATTTTGCATGGAAAGAAGAAGTTCAGGAAACAGAGCAGGCAAAGGCATTGCTTGAGAGTCGAGCTGTTATACGCTCTGGTTTTAGTGAAGCAGCAAGTGCTATTGAAACTTTCTTTGATGAGTCAACTCAATGTTATGTCACTGAGGTTTTGACCCCAGAAGTGATGAAAGTAGATGAAGAGTTGGCTGAATTGCGTGCGATGCAGACACAACGATCAGAACAGTATGACGCTTTTATGAAGCTGTTAGAGCAAACACAAGCACTGATTCGCAAAATACATCAAGTACAACCCAGTGCTTGATTTTTCAACGATATAGCGTTTTTGATTATTACCAACATTACCTTTATTGGGAGTTGTTGGTAATATACTGTATATTTAACAACAAAGTAGGACTAAAAAATGGCTAGAGCAGGAAGTAGAAAGACAAAGTTAAATGCTATGACAGTTGATATTGCAACGCTGCCTCCGTATTACCAGTCTTACGTATTTAGCATGAAGCAATTTTTGACCGTATTGGAGTCTTACCGTCAGTTGGTGGCTAATTTAGGTATTAGTAAACCATTATTAGAATGGATGGATAGCTGCCGTGAGTGTGTAAATGAGTTTGAGCAATTAATTCAAAATCAAATGGATGAGTTAGTTTCTCATGCTGACTTTGTAGATCAAAGACCCGATATGGCTTCTGCATTGGAGTACACATTAGACGAAACGCCAAACTCAGTTTTGTCGTATCCATCAGAATTGTCTGATGACGAGTGTAAACAGATGGAGGAAGTGGATGAATTAATGGAGCGAATATATTTAAAAGTTAGAGATGCTGGCTATGAGATGTATCATTACTGGATAAATGCAGAATTTAAAATGTAAAAAGAACGTTCGTTGGTATTGAGCTAACGACCTACAGGAAAATGTTGGTATGTACCCCGTTAAATCCCCCAAAAAACTCATCGAAACCTCATTGCCTTTAGATGCCATTAACGAAG
>CAYMKA010000108.1:0-5955 GCA_964390935.1 uncultured bacterium | reverse complement strand
GTGACCAAATGGCGATTCACATTCCTCTATCTTTAGAAGCTCAAGCAGAATGTCGACTTTTGATGTTGTCATCGAACAACATTTTGTCTCCTGCGAACGGCAGTCCGATTATTACTCCCACTCAAGATATGATTTTGGGAATTTACTTTTTAACCATTGAAAATCCTTTGGCTGAAATTGGTAAAGGAAAAGTTTTTGCTTCAGAAAATGAAGCGGTAAAAGCTTATGAATTGCGCGTGATTGAAACTCAAGCTGAAATTCATGTTCGTCGTGGCAACGAAAGAGTGAAGACAACAGTTGGTCGTGTGATTTTTAACATGACAGTGAACGATGTTTTGAATCGTTTCCAAAAAGAACCTTGTCCTTATGTAAACGAAAACGTGGGCAAAAAAACTTTGTCGAAATTAATTAATGGTTGGTATACCCAATACGGTTCTTCAGTCGTTGCTGAACTCTGCGATACCTTAAAAGATTTGGGTTACAAGTACGCAACAAAATGTGGTTTAACCATTGCGATTGGCGATTTACAAATTCCTGCTGAAAAGAAACCAATTGTTGAAAGAGCAGAAAAAGAAGTTCAAAAATTAGAAAAACTTGTTTCGAATGGCACTTTAACTGAACGTGAGTTTAAAGATCGTTCTCTGGATATTTGGAGAACTGCAACCGCTGATGTGGCAGATGCGATGTTAAAGAACTTCGGTCCTTTAAATAACATTTATATCATGGCTCACTCTGGCGCCCGCGGTAACATCGATCAAGTTCGTCAGTTAGCTGGAATGCGTGGTCTGATGGGTGACGCTTCGGGTAAAACGGTAGAAATTCCGATTAAATCTAATTTCCGTGAAGGTTTAACAACGACTGAATATTTTATTTCTTCTTACGGTGCACGTAAGGGGATTGTAGATACTGCGCTTCGTACTGCTGACTCAGGTTATTTAACTCGTCGTTTAGTTGACGTGGTTCAAGACGTGATGATCAGTATTGAAGATTGTGGCACTAAAGAATCTGTTGCAGTACGCGCTATTAAAGACGGTTACAACGTTGTGATGGCACTCGGTGAACGTTTAGAAGGCCGTGTGCTTGCTCAAGATGTTGCTGATCCGATTACTAAAAAACAAATTGCTAAAGCAGGCGCTGAAGTGACTCCAGAATTGGCAGTCGAAATTGAAGCAACTGGTTTAGATAGTATCCAAGTTCGCTCAGTGCTTGTTTGTGAAGCGGTGAAGGGCTTGTGTCAAAAATGTTATGGACGCGATTTATCGACCAAGAAGTTAATTAACATCGGTGAAGCTGTGGGAATTATTTCAGCACAATCAATTGGTGAACCTGGTACTCAGCTCACGATGAGAACGTTCCACACCGGTGGTGCTGATTTATCTAAAGCTTCGAAGATCGAAATCAAAGTTAATTTCGAAGGAACGTTGAAGTTCCCAGATAATATGTATACCAAAAAAATTACCGATGAATTTGGAGCGCGTGTTGAAATTGTGACTCGTGATACTCAAATTCTTTTAGAACGTGGTTCTAACAATGTCACCACTTATCCAATTCCTGCAGGAGCTGTTTTGATTGCGAAAAACGGTCAAAAAGTAAAAGCGGGAACTTCTATTGCTGAACACGATCCTAAATTTGAATTTGTGATTTCTTCTTTTAATGGTCTGATCAAATTTATTGGTTTAGATGTTAAAGAGCATAAAGATAAAGAGGGTAATGTCACTGAACGTATTGCTCAACAAGACGGTGAAATTTTTGTTTTTAACAAAGAAGAAGCAAAAGAATACAAAATTCCTGAAGATGCAGAAATTTTGGTTGAAGAAGGCGTGCGTGTGAAGGGTGATGAAGATATTGCAACAGGTGTCGTTTGTGAAACAGGCGGTCTTGTTTTAAAAATTAATTCATCTGACAGAACCATCACAGTTGCTCCTGGTGAAGCTTATTCAATTTTTGCCGGTGCTCGTATTTACTATGCTGAGAATGACAAGGTGGCTATCGACGATGTGCTCTGTCGAGAAACTTCTGCGGAAGCAACCGGCGCAGCTCGTGATATCGTGGCGGGTCTTCCTCGTATTGAAGAATTGTTTGAAGCACGTAAACCTAAAGATGTGGCTCTGCTTGCTGACATGGATGGCAAAGTAGAAATCACTGAAAAAGACGGCATTCGTAAAATTACGATTGCTCAAGGAGCTTCAAAATCTCAACGCGTGGAATACAAGGTTCCTTACGGAATTCGTATTAAAGTATTTCCTGGCCGTACCGTTAAAAAAGGTGATGTATTAACTGAAGGCGTACGTAATCCCCATGACGTTCTTCGTATTTCAGGTCTTCACGAATGTAACTTATATCTTTCTGAAGAAATTCAAAAAGTTTACCGTTCACAAGGCGTTAAGATTAACGAAAAACACATTGAAACGATTATTAGTCGCATGACTAATAAAGTTCAGGTGACCGAAATGGGAGATTCAGACTTGCTCGTTGGTGACTTGGTGACAGTACGTGAATACAAACGTATTTGTGCGCTCATGAAAGCTGACGGAAAAGAAAACCCTAAAGCTCATGCGGTATTACTCGGAATCACGAAAGCTTCTATTAATACAGAAAGTTTAATTTCAGCCGCTTCTTTCCAAGAAACCACTGCCGTTTTAACTAACGCAGCGATCAAAGGAAAGATCGACGAAATGTATGGATTAAAAGAAAACGTGATTATCGGAAAATTAATTCCAGCGGGAACGGGCTTGCGTGCTTTTAGAAATGTCGAAATCACTTCACCAGAAGGATTAGACCTTGAACCAGAAGAACGAGCGCCAGAGCTGGAACTCATTTCAGAGTTTGACTCTTAGGAGAGCTAAATTCTATAATCGCCGTCTTTGCTGTAAAAAATTTTTGAGAGAAGGAAACGAATGCCAACTATTAATCAATTAATTCGTAAAGGACGCACAGCGCCTTCGAAAAGAAACACTGCTCCAGCTTTGGACAGATCACCTCTAAAAAGAGGAGTGTGTACTCGTGTGTACACAACGACTCCCAAAAAACCTAACTCGGCACTTCGTAAAGTTGCTCGTGTACGCTTAACCAACAAGCAAGAAGTGACTGTTTATATTCCAGGAGAAGGCCATAACTTACAAGAACACTCAGTAGTTCTTATTCGTGGCGGTCGTGTGAAAGATTTGCCAGGGGTTCGTTACCATATTGTGCGTGGACCTCTTGATACTCAAGGCGTTCAAAACCGCAAACAAGCTCGTTCTAAATACGGTGCAAAACGCGAAAAGAAAAAAGCAGCATAGGGAGTAAGTATGTCACGAAGAAATCAAGCCATTAAAAAAGTTTACACCGCAGATCCTATTTACCATAGTGCCGCAGTGACTCAGCTTGTTTCTAAGATCCTAAAAAAAGGAAAAAAGAGCACAGCTGAAAAAATTGTGTATGGAGCCTTTGATCTTATTAAAGAAAAATTAAGTAAAGATCCTTTGGAAGTTTTTATGACCGCGATCGATAACGTATCGCCTGTGATGGAAGTAAAAAGTCGTCGTGTGGGCGGAGCGAATTATCAAATTCCAGTAGAAGTTTCTAAAGAACGTGCTCACAGTTTAGCGATGCGTTGGATTGTGACTTTTTCTCAAGAGAAAAAAGGCAAGCCGATGATGCAAAAGTTAACTGATGAAATTGTAGATGGTTTTAATAAAACAGGATCTTCATTCAAAAAAAGAGAAGATACCCACAAAATGGCGGAAGCAAATAAAGCATTCGCTCATTTCAGATACTAAGGAGATAAAGTGGCAGAAGGTATTGTTGTTCCATTAGAAAAAGTCCGAAACATTGGGATTGCGGCCCATATCGATGCAGGGAAAACAACTTTCTCTGAACGTGTTTTGTTTTATACCGGAAAATCTCACAAAATTGGTGAGGTTCATGAAGGCGCGGCCACGATGGACTGGATGGTTCAAGAACAAGAACGCGGAATCACTATTACATCAGCGGCTACAACTTGTTTTTGGCATGATCACCGTATCAACTTGATTGATACTCCTGGTCACGTAGATTTCACTATTGAGGTAGAGCGATCACTTCGTGTTCTAGATGGTCTAGTTGCTCTTTTTTGTGGAGTAGCTGGAGTCCAACCTCAATCAGAAACCGTATGGCGCCAAGCAACACGTTATAAGGTTCCTCGCATTGCGTTTGTTAACAAACTCGATCGTGTTGGTGCAGATTATTTTCGTGTGGTTGGTATGATGAACGATCGTTTACATGCTAACGCTGTTGCGATTCAACATCCGATTGGAACAGAAGAAAATTTTAAAGGCGTTGTGGATTTAATTTCTCGTAAAACTCACATGTATAAAGACGACTTGGGTAAAGAATTTGAAATTATTGACGGAGTTCCTGAAGATATTAAAGCAAAGTGTGAAGAGCTTCGTGAAAAAATCGTTGAAAAAGCGGCTGAATTTGATGACCAATTAATGGAAAAATATTTAAACGGTGAGGTTTTAACTGAGCAAGAAATTTTAAAAGGTCTGCGTATTGGTGTTATTGCTTGTAAAGTAGTGCCGGTACTTTGTGGAACTGCTTTTAAAAATAAAGGGGTTCAACCTTGTTTAGATAAAGTAGTTGAGCTTCTGCCTTCTCCCATGGATACGCCTTTTGTAAAAGGTCATAACGTGGATAGCGGCGAAGAAATTCAAATTAAAGTTTCTGAATCTGAGCCTTTCTCAGCGCTTGCTTTTAAAGTAGCGACTGATCCTTTCGTGGGTAAAATTACATACCTGCGAATTTATTCTGGAAAATTACAGTCAGGTTCATACGCTTACAACACCACTAAAAATGTAAGAGAACGCGTGGGCCGTTTGCTTTTAATGCATGCCAACACCCGCGAAGAAATTAAAGAAGTCAAAGCAGGCGATATTTGTGCGGTGGTAGGACTTAAGAGTACGATTACTGCTGATACTTTGTGTGATGAAAATCATCCGGTTCTTTTAGAATCAATGTTTATTCCAGAGCCTGTGATCTCTGTTGCTATTGAGCCTAAAACAAAGGCTGACCAAGAAAAATTGGGATTGTCGCTTGCTAAACTTTCTGAAGAAGATCCTTCATTTAAAGTGCATACAGATACCGAAACCTTGCAAACCATTATTCGCGGAATGGGCGAACTTCACTTAGAAATTATTGTGGATCGTCTGCTTCGTGAATTTAAGGTAGATGCGAATGTTGGTAAACCGCAAGTGGCTTATAAAGAAACGATTCGTAAATCAGTAGAGCAAGAAGGTAAGTTTATTCGCCAAACTGGTGGTCGTGGTCAATACGGTCACGTCGTGATTACGATTGAACCGCTTGAACCAGGTAAAGGTTATGAATTTGTGAACGATATCGTTGGTGGTGTGATTCCAAAAGAATATATTCCTGCTGTCGATAAAGGAATCACTGAGGCATTAAATAATGGTGTTCTTGCTGGATATCCAGTTGTGGATGTTAAAGTGACTTTAACTGACGGATCTTTCCACGAAGTAGACTCTTCTGAAATCGCTTTTAAAATTGCTGCGTCGATGGCCTTCAAAGAAGGTTGCCGCCGTGCTTCTCCTACACTTCTCGAACCCATTATGGCCGTAGAAGTGGTTGTTCCTGAAAAAGATATGGGTGACGTGATCGGAAACTTAAATGGTCGCCGTGGTCGCATTGAAGGTATGGAAACCGAAATGGGCATGCAATACATTCGTACCAAAGTTCCCCTTTCTGAAATGTTTGGTTACTCAACCGATTTACGCTCAATGACACAAGGGCGTGGAACCTATACAATGGAATATTCGCACTACGAAGAGACTCCGAAGAACGTTTCTGAAGAGATCATCGCTAAAGTGCAAGGCAAGGAAAAAGTTGCCTCATAATTTAAATTTAATTAATAAAAAAATAATAAAAGGAGAAATCAATGTCTAGAGAAAAGTTTCAAAGAACAAAGCCACACGTAAA
>CAYMKA010000107.1:0-6035 GCA_964390935.1 uncultured bacterium | reverse complement strand
GAACCCCTTAGGCCCCAAAAATTGACCGAGTCTCGAAAACCATTGGTTTGAAAAAAATTACGAATGTCGCTACGAAAAAATTTATTGATGTTAGAAACATTGGTTGAGTAAAGTGAAATCGAAACATTTTTTAATTGCACCTTGTCTGCAGGATCTTCATGAATAGAACTAGTACGTACGCGCTTTCCTTTAGGCGTCTCCCTTGTCGGTTCAAATATTTTATCCTGGTAATTATCTTTAGGATAATAAGGCTGCAAAATTCCCGAAAAAGAACCTGCATAGGCTGTAGAGAAAAGCAGCATTCCAATAATGAGTCCGCGAAAAAAATTCATTTTTTATTCCTTTAAAACGGTGTCGCCGCGCTTGATGTCTTTATCATCTTCTAATATTTCGGCATTAGAATATTTTTCATAAACATTGGTGACCCGAATTTTGCCAATACGATCTTGCTCATATCCCAAAATTACCGATTCGTTATCAGGATCGGTAATGGCAACCCCCTTGCGAGAAACTATTAACTCCATGTTTTTGGTAACCTCGCCAATTCCTAAATTAATTTGCACTAGATCGTCTTTAACCTTCACAACTTTTCCGCGAATCGGAATATCTTCGGTCGCAAAAAGAGCAATTTCTTCTGCACAATAACGCAATGCTTTTCCTAAAACGGTATTATTAAAGTCTCCTGACTTCGGGCGAAAACGATCGGGGTCAAAACGAAAATGACTGTCTTTTTCTTCGCCGTAAATCGTATCTGCTTTTAAAATTTGACCCGTTTCCACATCAATAATGCGCACTTCTGTTCCCACCACACCGGTTGAACTCATAAATTTAAAATCAATAAATCCGCCGGCTCGGTTTTGCAATTGATAATCGACAATTTTTCCGGTGATGATGTAGTCGACATTAGCCAGTTTACCCAGTTTTAAAGCATTTTCAGGATCGACATAACCTGAAACTGCGCCCAGTTTTAATTCTTTTAAAATACGGTCAAGATTTTTTCGTTCTAAAACAGTGACTCGTTTTGATTTGACCAGTTCGGTGATTAAAATATTACTGATTAAAGCGCCTGTGCCGTCTGTAGGCAGACGATAATCAACCGCCCCCGTATTCACTGCATCTTCAAAATCAACCACAGCAATTTTGGGTTTAGCGTAAAGGGTCCCGGTTAGCAGGATCAACAAACAAATAATCAATAGTTTTTTCATTGTAAGATTAGACCCTTGTGATTGTAACAAGATTTATTGCTGCCCGTTTACTTTTTTCTCATCACGAAATATCGCACTTGCGTAGAAGCCTATACGTGGCTTTGTTTGGCTTGTCCCTCGCCTTTGCACTTCTGATTTTTGTGTTAGCTCTGACAGAAGGTTTTTCACAAAAAACTTTACAGCAAATTTTAAAGTATGAGCCTCATCTGATGCTTTTTCCTAAAAACAAAACTCAAGTCATCACCCCCCAGACACTCTCTCGAATTAAGTTTAGAACCATCGCTTTTGCTGAATCTTATTTTGTTGAAAAAATTGTTATTCAAAAACTAAATACACCAGGCAATATTAGTGAACCCTTGGTAGGGGGTCTTTATCTGTCTGCCGGTCCCGCCAAAAGAAAACAACTCAGCCCGGCTCTCTTAAAAGGAAATTTTAATGGTTTAGTAATCGGCAAAGCCCTCGCCGATGAAAATAATTTAAATATAGATGATCAAATTAAAATTTATTTTCCATTTCAAAAGAAAGAATTTATCACCCGTGTCAGCGGCATCGCTCAATTTGGCACTTTAGAACAAGACCGTTATTACACTTATCACCCTAATTCGATTTTGCCTTACCGTGCGATCGAAGTCCGTCTTAAAAATATTGGAGAGCTGCCCCTGAGTAAAAAATATCTGGTTAACATTTTTGGGGATAGTTTTTATATTCGCGATATTTTTGAAATTAATAATAATCTCTTTTCAATTGTGAAACTGGTAAAACTCATTTTATTTATTTTGCTGGGGCTCACTGCAATTATTGCGCTTCTACAACTCCATTCCCAAATTCAACTGCTGATCTATGAAAAACATCAAAGCCTGTCTATTTTAAAAAGCCTGGGTTTTCATCCAGCCCAATGGATTTTTTTATTTTTTTGGATAGCCACTTATCTTTCGATTATTTGCTTAGGCTTTGGTTTAGTTTTAGGACTTCTTTTTGCTCAGTTCCTAAACCCGTTCATTTTAGTACTAGAAAAAATATTTAATATTTATTTAATCAGCAATCAAATTGGTGCACTGAGTTATATCGGAGTAGCCTATCCTATTTCAAAAATAGGGGGCTTAATCGTTTTATTTTATTTTATGATTTTAGGAACAGTCTTTTTAACTCTTAAAAGTGTGTTTGAACATTCTGGAGAAGGTTTTAGACAATGAAACTTTTAAATATAAAAAAAAGTTATGGTTCTCTTGCCGTTCTTAAAAACTTTTCATATTCATTTGAACTTGGTCATCTTTATTTTGTAGAAGGTCCCTCCGGAGCCGGAAAAACGACTCTGCTTAATTTAATTGCAGGCATTGAAAAGTTGGATTCAGGTAAAATAATTTTAAACAGTTTGAAAACGGGATATTTACCTCAAAACTTCCAATTAATGAATGAGTTATCAGTTATCGAAAATATGATTCTGCCCTGTTTAATTAATGGAGAAAATAAAAAAATAACAAATCTGCGGGCCCAAAAACTACTTAAACAACTTGGTCTATCTAAAATGGCATCACAAAGCACTCGATTGCTTTCTGGAGGAGAAAAGCAACGCGTTGCATTTGGTCGAGCGCTTATGACCAATCCCGATGTTTTATTATTAGATGAACCTTTTAACCAGCTCGACAACACTAACTTAAAAAAAGTTTTAGAGCTTTTTAAAAACTGGTTTGATGACGCTAAAATTTGTCTCTGGGTGAGGCATGATCAAAAAAAATTACCTGCTCTCAATAAAATTAAACAGAAGCTAATTCGCCTCAAATAAATAATGCCCGACAAACCATTCCTGACCCTTTTTGTAACCAAACAGCTCTGAACAAGCCAAATAGAAAATTGTCCACATTCCATAATAATTTTTAGGGTTTGGAATATGATTGTTTTTAAAAATGTCTAAAATTTCTTTTTTATTTCTAAAATGATTTGTGAGCCAAGCCTCACAAGTTTTTTGATAGTGCTTTCCATTTACCGGCCAATTTTGGATTAGCTTTAAATCATCTTTGAAATAAGAAAACAAATCATACGAGGGCATTTGCCCTCCGGAAAAAAAATTGCGAGCCATCCAGCTAAAAGGACCCTCTTCTTTAAACTCATAGGCAAAATCTTTATGACAAAAAATATGCACAAATAACTTTCCTTGGGGCGCTAACCAACTCCTCACTCTTTTAAATAGTTCAGCATAATTTTTCATGTGCTCAAACATTTCAATCGAAACAATACGATCAAATTTTTGGTCAATGACAAAATCATTCATGTCAGCCGTGATTATTTTCAAGTTCTTCAAATTTAAATCTGCGGCCTTTTGATCAATAAAAATTTTTTGAGTTTTAGAATGAGAAACTGCCGTAATCGAAGAGTTGGGATATTTTTTAGACAAAAACAAACTCAGACTTCCCCAGCCACAGCCTAGTTCTAGAATTTTTTGGCCATCTTTAAGCTGCGCCCGCTCACAATACAGCTCGAGCATTTTTTCTTCGGCTTCCCCTAAAGTTTTCGTTGCTTCATCCCAATGAGCGCAGCTGTATTTAAGATTTGGGCCCAGCACTTTTAAATAATAATCGGTTGGAACTTCGTAGTGTTGAGCTTTCGATTTTTGGGTCGCCACCGCCACCGGCTGGGCTTTTAAATAAGCGATGTATTCTTCTTTCGAAGAAGAATTTCTTTTTTCGAATAATAGTCTAAAAAACAAGAGCCCTCGAATGAGGGCTCTCAAAATCAAAATCATTTACAAATTATAAGGCTAAAACTACTTCGCTGTTGTTTTGACCAAGATTCCAAACATGACCGCACAGCGGCTGCTAGTGCCAGATTGACCAGGCACAGGCTCTGTTTTGTAATTTGGATTGTAGGGCACAATTTCGGCGCCTCGTTCGTATGGTTTGCTCGTTGTAATAAGAAATTTTTGTTTAGTCATTCTTCTTGAGAGCAAGTAGGTCCCTTCAATTCCAAATTTTTTGGCAATTTTGGTTTTGTCTAACATTCTAAAAATATCTCTGCTGGGGCCTTCGTCAGTGGTTTCACCCATGCTGAAAAAACCAAGTTTATCTTTTAAAGCCGGATTATCTTTCACAATTGCTCCCAATATTTCGTTAGCCTGGGCATCAGTCACATCTGTAATGTATTCGCCTCGCAAATCAAAATCTTTTTTTTGCTGATTAGCAAAAATAGTTGGTAGATCAATTTTAGCTTCATCCAACTTATGTTTTTGAACCAATAAAATTTGATAGGGTTCTCCATTAACGGAAATATTGAAAACTTCTCCGTACTTTTCTATTCCAGAGACTGGATCTTTTGCAGGTTGAAAATGAACAGAACTGGCAGTTTCAAAATGTTGAACACGTTTTTCGATATCTTCTTTAGAAAGTTGTTGAATATTAGCGCTGAAATAACGATCTAGGTTTCTTAATGCTTTATCTGCTTCCGCATCAGTAATAACTCTGTCCCCATTGCTGTCACTGGCATTTAATAGTCTGTCGTGATCAATCGCTGGATTCGCTTTTTCCATTTCCGCCAAGCGTTGATGCAATTTAAGGGGTGATTGTGATCCCTTAATATAGATTGCTGGAACTTCTGACATAAAATCCTCCTGTTTACTAATATTTAACGATTATAGAAATTCGAAGTGTTAATTTCAACTTAATATTTAAGACTAAGCCTTTTTAACAAACCAGGGCACAAAAACCGAAGTTTCTTTTTGATACTGCGCATACGCCGCACCTTTGGATTTAAGCGACTGGGCCTCAGTCATGGGAATACCTGTTACCTTAAAAAGAAAAAACGAAATGAGTAACGGTGCGATAAAAGCTAAATAAAAAAATGGCAGTCCCAGGCTAAATAAAGCCAATGCCCACCAATTAAGCCATTCAAAAAAATAATTAGGATGACGCGAATAACGCCACAAACCTACATTACAAACTTTGCCTTTGTTGTTTGGATTTTGTTTAAATAAATACAACTGTAGGTCAGAAAGAGTTTCTCCGATCCAGGCGATAAACCAAATTCCCACGATCAAAATTTGAAATACTGTCAGATTTCCCTGACCATAAATAAGCGGCACTAAAAATGTAAAAGAGAAAAATGCATTCACAACCGCCTGCGCCTGAAAAAATAAAAAGAATTTAATATTTTTGTGTTTTCCATAGCGCTGTGCCAAGGCCGCATAACGGCCGTCAGCATGCTTAGGCCTGATGCGAGTGGTGTACAAAAATAAACCCAGCCTGATCGACCAAAAGATGATCATCCCCGCAATCGCAGTTTGGACTTGATTAGGCTTGGCAATATTTCCCATTATAAAAAAAAGAATTAATGAAAAATTAATGACCCAGGCAACATCAACCCACTCCATTTGTTTTTTCATTTGTGCCCAAATAAAAAAAGCAGTCATCGAGTAAGCGTAAAACAGCCAGAGTTTAAAAAATAATAAAGCGGTCATGCGGACTCCTGTAAAACCAACTGATAATCATCAATCATTTTTGTTTCAAAACCAGCTTCACAATAAGAGAAATAGTATAGCCATTTGCGGTAAAACATTTCATCAAAGCCCATTGCTAGTATTTTTTCTTTTTCTAAAATAAATTTTTCACGCCAAAGAGTCAGGGTTTTAGCATAATCAAGACCTATTGATTGCTGGTCAATTATTTTTAAACGAGAGTTTTCAGAAATAACTTTTTCTAAAATTTCTAAAGAAGGCAAGTGTCCTCCCGGAAAAATATGTTTTTGAATAAAATCACAGCGGTTTAAATAATCAAAATATCGCTCGTGATCAATGGTGATCACTTGTAAAACCAGCCGGCCGTCTTTTTTTAATAATTTTTG
>CAYMKA010000106.1:0-6136 GCA_964390935.1 uncultured bacterium | reverse complement strand
CACATCGTGCATGGAGTAGGCATTGAATTTCGTGGTTGGTATATATGTCTCCCTGAAGACAGAATTGATTTTATGCCGAAGAGGATTTGTATCCTTGAACCTTCTAAGCTCTTTCTTGAAATGAGTAGGCGCATTGTCTCGTGGGGAGAAATAAGGGAAAAAACTCCGCTCCAAAAACGTCTAGTCGCTTCTTTTTTAGATGAACTTCAAAACATCCCCACCATCGAGCATCTTAGCATTCCATTCCCTCAACATCCCGGACTACACATCGTTGCAAAACGAATCATTAACGAACCAGAGGACATGAACTCAATCGACTATTGGGCGAAAGCTGCGGGTCTTTCTCGACGTTCCTTCACTAGGCACTTTCATGAGCAGACTGGCCTATCCTTTGTTTTGTGGAGACAACGAGCCAAACTTTATGTGGCGTTATTGAGACTGGCAGAAGGCCAAGAGGTCACGCGCATTGCGATGGATCTCGGTTACCAAAATCCTAGTACCTTCATCGCCGTGTTTCGCAAACAGTTCGGGTTGACTCCCACACGCTATATCCGCGCAAGGCGGAACATCAGTAAATAGCCTATCATATAGCTCAATTTTTTAATATTTCAGCAAACCATATATTTTGGCCCAAAATAGGTATTTGTTTGCCCAATATGAGTAGCGGAATATTCCAAAATCGCATAAAATCATCTCGCTCTCTTGAGCGATTGTCTTTTATGAGGCATTGCAAAATGCAATTTTGTTTATTTAGTAATTGTTTAAATTAACGAGAACTTAAAGAAAGGGTCAAGGTATCGTGAACGACGAAAACTAAACGGCGACTGCACTTCATACCCCTTCTATCCTGAAAGAGTTAGCGCCTTTGGCGCTGACCTGACTTCAGGGAGGAGGCCGTATGAAGGCCAGGGACGGCCGCTTTTTACGCCGTCGCCTTTGGAATCGAAAGTCAAAGTTAGGCAACACCCGAGTTCGACTCGACGGGTATAACTTTGCCTCAAAGCTTGAAGCTTCCGTTTACCTCCGACTTAAGATTTCTTTAACGGAAGGTAAACTCAAGATCCTCGAACACCAGCCGCGAGTTCACCTCACCCGAGCTCGCATCCTCTACATCCCAGATTTTAAATACCTCGACCTTCAAACAAACGAAGTTTTCTTTGTAGAAGCTAAGGGATTTGAAACTCCTGATTGGAAAATCAAAAAGAGACTCTGGGAAAAGTACGGTCCCGCATCTCTTCACATCTGGCGTGGCACGCATTCACGTCCCTTCCTGGAACGTGTCTTAACCATAAATCCTTAAATCTTAACTTCGTAACTAAACAAATTCTGTGGACTCGCGCAGCCCACGGCCCCTTACCCAATTCCCTAAACCCAGATTTTTTGGGGCAATGGCGCTCCAAAAATTTCCCTGGGAGACAAAGGGGAAATCACGTGAGTGATAAAAAACAAAAGGCAAAAGAGAAAAAGGCAGCCGTTTTATCGCGCTATCCAGGGCAGCGAATCCTAATTGGTGATTCGATCACCGTCAGAGTCGTAAAGGTCGAGGGCAAGCGCGTCTTCGTCTACGTCGAAACTACGGGAGACTTTGAAATTGTGCGCCCATCAAAGGACGAAGACGCTACCGATCGAGCAAAAGCAGGAGAATCACCTTCCGGCGGAGGATTCTCAGACAAGGATAGACAGAAAAGCTAACTGAGATTTCTAAACTCTTGGGAACGGACTCCCAGGGGTTCAGTTACAAAGTCCCGTGTCCGAAACCATCTTAAGGATCGGCTGCACCTTTGAGTATTTTCCGCCGTCCTTGATGACTGACCAGTAAACAGCACTGGATAGGATCACGTTGCCTTTTTTTGTGATTTGATTCCCCAGAATCCGAAGCCCGCACTCCAAGTTGACGTAAGGATCGAGAATTGTCTTCTTCGGGTCTGTTGCGGAAAGATTCTTGTCCTTCTGCCAATCAACTTTGCAAAGCGGATACTTCAGCACCGATCCGTAATTCGGAATGTCCTGGTAGCTCAATTGCAAAAGCCCTTCGCTCTCCACTCGCTTTCCGGTCACCGGATCAATACCCATCGTCGTTTCAGTCATGCGACTGATTGGACTCCAGGCACTCTCAAAATAAGCCATCGCCGAAATCAACTCTCCCCAAATCAAAATCTTCTGACTCCGCGTGAGCCCCGCATACTTCGGACAAATGCGTTTAGCATCCTTAGCCGAATCGAACGCACCGAAGAGTTCATTTTCAAAAATGCTAAAGACAAATTCGCTCCAAGCTTTTCTTTCTGGATGGTTCTTCTCCCAGCTTAGTGACCCGTAGGAAAGGCGTGGCACCGATTCGACAGGTGCGGGCTTCGCCTCCGCCGGAGGTTTTCTGCTGAACGCGAAACTCATGGTGGGGACAACGATCAAAGCGGCGAAAAAAAGTAGAAAGACTCGTGTGAAAAACTTCATAGACAACTCCTTACTGAATGATTTGTGAGCTCATTCTGGCAGCGGAGTGCAATCGACATAATGACGATGTTTCGACGTCAGATCGGAAATCGGCGGAGCGAGTCAGAGACGTTTTCTGAAAATATTTTTCCCGCCCGTATGTAAAGTTAGAACCGTTTTTCGAGTCGAGCATGATGGGACACAAGTTATTGCGTGCTTATGCGCGATTATCGTAGTCCCTGCGAGTAAGCGCCAGAACTGACGTCGAAAAATACACAGTGACGTTGAATTTTCATCTGCGAGAAAATCAACATGTATGGAAATCAACTCTGCACAAATAGGAAATGACGACGAGGTCACAATTTCGGTGAAGCTTCCGCTGAATCTCGCGGACGTTCTGGAAAAGTTTCAGGCGACGTTGCTCGAAAAAGCGATGGAGAGAAGTAACGGAAATCGCACTCACGCCGCGAATGCACTTGGCCTCAACCGAACGACGCTCATTTCAAAAGCCAAGCGGCACGGTGTAATCGCTGAATCTAATAATGAGTGAGGAGATTCATGTGAAGAAGACTCGCTCCTCTCTTGGTCAGCTCGACGGAAACCCGAAGAACCCTCGTCGCATCACAGACAAAAAACTCGACATGTTGAAAAAGGCACTGTCAGAGTTCGGCGATCTTTCCGGCATCGTCTTCAATCGAAAGTCCGGCCAGTTAGTCGGCGGACATCAAAGAGTAAAAGTTTTCTCGCCGGATTCAAAAATTGTTATTCGGAAAAATTACGAAAAACCCACGCGCACGGGAACCGTCGCTGAAGGCTTCGTTGAAATTGATGGCGAGGAGTTCGCTTACCGCGAGGTTGAGTGGACGGATGCTAAAGAAAAAGCTGCAAACATCGCTGCCAACAAGGGAGCTGGTGATTGGGACTTCTCGCAACTCAGTGAATGGATGCTGGAGCTGGACCATCAGAATTTCGACATGGATCTCACGCTCTTTGATGAAGAGGAGATTCAGCGTCTCTTTGGGGGCTGGGACTCTGGAACTGAATCCGTAGACAAAGCCGAAGAAAATCTCGACGGCATCACGGCCACCATCAAAATCAAGTGTCCCCAAGAGCTCTATGACGAAGTGACCATCTATCTGAAGGCAAAGCTGATGGAGACAAGTTTTACGGGGGTGGAAATTGTCTAAGCGCCCACCGCTCAATCTTCTGATGGCTTATCCTTACGTGAAACCCGACGTACTTCGGTTCTTTCAAGAACGTAAGGACGAGCTGCGAATTCTGATCGACTCCGGCGCTTTCACTGCTTGGAAGGCTGGAACGACCATCTCAGTCGATGACTACTGCAAATTTATCGAAACTCTACCCGTAAAGCCGTGGCGCTACTTTACTTTGGACGTAGTAGGCGATCCGAAGGGCACACTTCAGAACTACGAAATCATGCTCAAACGTGGGTTCAAGCCCGTGCCGATCTTCACCCGTGGCGAAGACCCAAGTCACTTGGAGGAGTATTACAAAACTTCCGAGGTCGTGGGCATCGGCGGGCTTGTCGGGACAGACAAAAACAAGGGGTTCGTCAAAGGCATCATGAAGAAGGTCAATGGACGTAAGGTCCACTGGCTCGGCTTCACGAATCTCGCTTTTCTCAAAGTGTTCAAGCCTTACATGGCGGATTCAAGCACCTGGGAAATGGGAGCGCGCTTTGCTTCTTGTTCTCTGTACCTCGGACGTGGGCAGCCCATTGTTCAGATCACAAAGCCAGCACTTCATAAGCAACTCCGAAATCCGCAAATCGTCCAGGCAATCGAAAGCTACGGCTTCAATCCCAATGACCTTTTGAAAAAGGAAAACTGGAATGGCGGGAGAAGTGTCACTAGACGCCTGGGCGCGAAGAGTATGCGCAAGCTGAGCGACGACGTGGGGAAAAATATCGGAACCAATCTCTTTTTAGCGGCTGCAACCAAGTACGCCGCGGAACTTCTGTTGGAGGAATAGAAAAATGAAAACTCTCATCATCTTATCAGGCGGAATGGACTCGGCGGCTGCTCTTGCTTTCGTTAGAGCCGAAGGGCACGAGGTTGTGGCCGGCGTCCACTTCCAGTACGGATCGAAACACAACGCCAGAGAGTTGATCGCAGCTCGCGCGATCGCCGATCATTACAAAATCCCTTTGCATGTCGTTGAACTGCCTTTCGTGAATCAACTTTTCAAAAGCGATTTACTGAAATCAGGCGGCGAAGTTCCAGAAGGCCACTACGAAGACCTTTCGATGAAACGAACCGTCGTGCCGTTCCGAAATGGAATCATGCTTTCGATTGCGGCGGGTCTTGCGGAAAGTCTCGAGACCGACAGTGTGACCCTTGGGAATCACGCGGGCGATCACACGATCTACCCGGACTGCCGTGCGGAGTTCGTCGAACCGATGACTTTGGCGATCGAAAAAGGAACCTATCGCCAGATCAAAATGCTCAGTCCTTTTGTGAAGCTTTCCAAAGCACAGATAGCCAAGTTTGGCGGGCATCTGGAGGTGCCGTTTCATCTGACTTGGAGTTGCTACAAGGGCGGCGACCTCCACTGTGGAAAATGTGGCACCTGCGTTGAACGGATTGAAGCCTTTACATTGGGGGGCGTGAAAGACCCGACTCAATATGAGGTGCGCGCATGAACAAGACCCAGCTTCGATCTACCAAATCCTTCTGGAACTACCCATGCTCGCATCGCCAGTGGAGGCATGAAGGGCATTGCGCCTTCATCCACGGGTATTCCCGAAGTTTTCACTTCACATTTGAGGCCGAAAAGCTCGACCCAATGGGCTTCGTGGTAGACTTCGGAGCCTTCAAGAAATTCAAAGCAAAGCTTGATGATTGGTTTGACCATACTTTGCTTTTGAACGCCGATGACCCGCTTCTGCCAGAGTTCCGAGAACTGGAAAATAAGGGGGCTTGCAAGATCACGGTCCTTTCCAACGTCGGCATGGAAGGAACTGCACAATTCCTTTGCGCGGAAATGAATGAATTTTTGAAAGAAGAGACTCAAGGGCGCGCCGTATGCGTGAAGGTTGAGGTGCGCGAGAACGACAAGAATAGCGCCATCTTCTTGGATTGGAGATCGAAGCAATGAAGCGCTATCAGGTAAAATCAATTTTTGGTCCGACCCTTCAAGGAGAAGGCAGTCAAGCCGGAACATGCGTTGTCTTCCTGCGATTCGCGGGGTGCAACCGCTGGAGCGGCCTCGAAAAAGACCGCGAGAAATCCTTCTGTAAATTCTGTGACACCGACTTTCGAGGTGGGGAACCAAAAACTGCCGAAGAGATTCTGGAAGCGTTGAACGCGCTTTCCGGTCCAAAGCGCGTCGTGATTACAGGCGGAGAGCCCACGCTTCAGCTCGACCGGGAGCTGCTGTCCACTCTTCGACACGGGGGATATGAAATTCACCTGGAGACCAACGGCTCGCGCGCGCTCGGCGAGCTCCACACGCTCATCGACCATGTGACCATGAGCCCTAAACAGGCAGCAACCAATACGAGACTTGAGCGCTGCGATGACTTGAAGATCCTGTTTCCGCTGTCGAATCATTTGGTCACGCCGGAGGCGTTCGGCTCTTTCCCAGCTAAGCGCAAGTACCTTCAGCCCGTCATGGACGAGGCTTACGAAAGAAATCTCAAGCAGACGATCGAGAGGGTCTACCAGAGCCCCGAATGGCGTCTTTC
>CAYMKA010000105.1:0-6233 GCA_964390935.1 uncultured bacterium | reverse complement strand
CTAAATAACTTAAAGAAACATAATGCTGTGAGTTATTTAAAAAGTCATAACCCGTGTTGTATGCATAATCGAGCGAAAAATCACCCATTCGATACCCTACGCCCATTCCAAAACTACCTGCTAAATCATTTGCGGTACGCATGCCTGTTCCTGCTGGAACTGGAACAGTACTGTAAGAACCTCTCAGTGTTAAAGTTTTAGTAAATTTAAAATCATCGCCAAAGGCATATCCCATTGGATAAACACCGGCCTCATAATTAACGATTTCTCCCGAAAAAATTAATTGTTTTTTATAAAGCTCGTAAGCAGCCCCTACCCGCATGCTGCCTAAAAACCCTTCTGTCGTTCCATTTTGATAAACAAGCGACCCCATCGAACTACCCGGATTAGACGGTAAAATATTTTTAAATAAAACTCCTAAGCGCAAATCAGAAGTTAGAAATGTCTGCATGCCTAAATCAAGATCATAGCCAGAGGCAGTTGCATTTGAAATTCCGGCACCTGTTCCTGCAGCTGAAAAATATTTAAGAGTTGCGCCCCAAGACCAATCACCAAAAGGCATCGCTAAAGAAAAATACGTAACTGATTGAGCAAACGACCCTGAAGTCAAAGTTCCTGGCGTCATCCCTAAAGAAATTCCGTCCACAGAATAATTTGACCAGCCGATACCAAAAGTTCCAAACTCTAAAGGCAAAACTCCGCCAATCGTCATCTGATTAATTTCATTTAAAGACTGCGTTGCGAACAGGTGCCCTTGAATCGTTTTAATCGGCACAAGGCCCGCTGGATTGTAATAGAGCGAGTTAATATCCCCTGACAATGCTGTCATCGCATTGCCAAGCCCAACTGGCTTCGCTCCCAAATTTAATTGACCGATCTCTGGAGCATACGCAGAGAAAACAGATGAAGTGAGTAGACAGTAAAGAGTACCGAGTAAAAACAAACATAGCTTTATGATTTGCTTCACTCTTTTAAATTTATTTTTCATTTTATTTTCCATCTATCTCTTACTCACTACTCAAAGCTCACTACTCGCTACTAACTACTAATTAAGCACCATAAATTTAAAACGCCCGAGTGGTTGTGATTTGCCAGAAGAAGTTAAAATTCCTATGTAAACACCATTGGCAACACGTCTGCCGTCAAAACCAGATGCTAAATCCCAAGTAATCGTATTAAGCCCGGCGTGCGCCCCTTCTGCAGGATTAAAAATACGGCGCTGATGAATCATTTGGCCTGAGATATTAAAAATACTAAGAACAATATCTGAGGTTTCAGACAAAGTGTATTGAATATTAATATTGCTAGTTGCAGGAGATGGGTAAGGAGCCACTGTGCCCACCAGCTGTTGAGCTTGAGCTTGAACCACCACATTAAGAGTCGTATTACTCGTAACCCCGCCTTCAGAACCAGTAATCACGATTTGACGCGTGCCGACAGCCATCGCTGTATTAATTTGAAACGATAATGTGGGCGACGAATAAGAAAAAGTAACCGCTTGAACAACCCCATCTACGGCCACAGACCAACTATTAAAACTGGGTGTTGTAGGAGCAGTCGCATTCACTTGTACCAGAGGAGTCGCATCAACCACCCCGTTTGTTGTGGTCAGAAGTCCGTCGAAATAGAGATTCCCCCACGTAATCGCCGCATGAGCAGAACTTGCAAATAAAACAAAAAATAATATTAAGATTTGTTTTTTCATAGTTTTCTCTCCATCCTATCTACCTTTGTTTTGATCGCTTTAGTATTCGAAAGCATCAAATTAAATGTTTGTTTATTGATCATATTTGTAGGAAAGAACTCAGTTCCAGGGGTCTGCGCAAAAAGCCCAGCTTGTTTCGTCGCCATTATGGCTCGCAGCGCCCAATGATTCATTGGCACGTCACTAAACGGGGTATAAGAAACTTTTTTAAGAGGCAAATTTTCGCTGCGCGCAAAAATAACGGTCGCAAAAGCTTTGGTAATGGGATCTTCGGCATGAAATTTTTTATCTTCTAATAACGGAATCCAACCTTGGGCAACAGCATAACGAATTTCTCTTAATGCCCAGTGACTTGCAGGAACATCACCGAGTGCTTTTTTAGAAACTTTAGACAGGTTAATGCCTTTCGCATGACAAATTAAATAAGCGGCTTCTCCGCGAGTAATCGGACGATTAGGATTAAATTGTTTATCAGAATCATTGAAAGCATATTTTAAATTAAGCATCGCTAAAATTCGTTTGTTTGCACCCGCAGGAGCTTTAGAAACAGGTTCTACGACGGATTCTGGCTTTTGCTTGTCGGTAATTAAAGAAGTCGTCAGATATTCTGGAAAAATAATTCCGTTATCCGGAACAGTTTCTTTTTGCACAACGGGAGTTTCTTTTTTAACTTCTTTCCCTTCCGTTCCAGTTGTTTTATTTTTTGGAATAGGTTTGTAATTAGGATCAAATTTTTCTGGAAAAACGATTGTTAGATCACCCGGAGCATAGGTGTTATCAATATTTTCGACATACTGTTTCATCGAAAGCACATTGAACGGTCTTGATTTAATTAAAAATTGATTACCGTCCAAATCTTCAGCCAAAACTTCATACTCATACTCTCCTTCAGGATAGTCTTTTGAATCTACTGAAAAAGATTTTTCATAGCGTTGTAAATTTTGGTCAAAGTTCATGGCCAATTTTTCCCTATTAGGTAAATACAAAGTGACACTGCGCATTTTTCTCATCGTTTCAACATACACTTTAGCGCTAGAACCTTGAGGCACTTCTGTGGGCAAAATCACAGTCTTCACAATATTAGTTGCCGCTAAACTTGAATACGTTAAAGGCTTAATCACAACGGGATCTAATTTAGATTTGGTCGGAACGGGCTTCACATCAAGCCCGTCGCTTAAAAATTTATAGCGCACTTTTTCAAATTCAGGATCTTGATTAATGAGGGTCGTTTCTCTGCGATACAACTCAGGAACTCTCGCCATCACCGCCGCAAATTCAGCACGGGTAATAAGGGCATCAGGATAAAACCGCACCGAATCTTTCCACTGAGGAGGAATCATGGATAATTTTTTAAGAATCCCCAAAGCACCGTTTGCCCAATGTCCGGGAGGCATATCCAACGCTTCTGATCGTCCGCTGGAAACGCCGATCTCCCCTGAATAACGAGCAAACAAAGCCACCGCTTCGGCACGAGTTAAATAACTACTTGGCTTAAAGTAATTTCGAGGATAACCACGAAGTAACCCTGATGCGATCCCCGCCTCGATATACTCGGCATAAGGAGTTGCCGTGCGGACATCTTTAAAACGCGGTTGAATTGTCTCTCTTAATTTCAAATCGCTGGCCTTAACCAAAAAGAAAGCGGCTTCTGCACGAGTCATTTTTTGATCAGGACCAAAGAGTTCAGAATCGGGCAGACTTTGTAAAATACCCAGAGTCGCCAACAAATCAATTTCTTTTCTAACTTCATGTAATTTCACATCCGGAAAAGTCAGCAGTCTCACCACTGTTCTTTCTACTGATTGGCGGCGACCCGACCGATCAAAAGCCTCTACCAAAACTTTTTGTTGGCCAGGCACAAAAAGCCCCAAACTGAGTTGAAACGTATTGTCATCGTTGACTGGAACCTGTTGTTTATTAATTAATAAATAGTCTGCACCCTGCGCAATTCCCTTTACCGTTACAAATTCATCATAAGTTAATTGAAAATCAACCGGCTCATTCACCACAAATTAATTGGTCGCTTCTATATAAAATTCATTTGAAACGGCCTGACTAGAGTTTCCGGCGTCGTCTCTGGCAATTGCAACAACAGTAAATTTTCCACCCGAGATCGATCTGGGAATCATCCAATCTGCAGTCCAAAGTCCTGTTGTCTGATTCACCTTTAAAGGCAAAACAGAACCATCGGGCATTGCCACACTGACTTGATTGGCGGTTTTACTTACCGCAACTGAAACATTAATAATCTGAGCGGGAGCCGTTTTTGTGGGAGAAACAGTGCATTTCAATTCTGGACGGGATCGATCCAAAACAACTCGCAAAATTTGAGACGCATTACTCTCTCGTCCGTCTTTGTCTTTCGCTTTGGCGTAAACAACGTTCTCGCCTTCTTTAGTTAATTGAACATCTCTTACTGACCATACACCGTTTTCATCGGTGGTGGTATTTAAAACAGGCTCACCGTTTACATAAATGGTGATATCGGAACCAGGATCAGCAGTTCCTTTAAAGGCGATACGATCTTTATTAACATAACGAACTTCTGCGACCCCAACTGTTCCAAAGAAGGAGAAAAGAAAAATAAAGATAATTGGAATAATAAAAAGCTTACGCGAAGCCAAGAACGTACCTCCCCCCAGAGTTCGTTAATAGGTAACCTAGACGATACTATTATATATAGAAGAAAACACTAAAAACAAGAAGAATTGAGAGAAATTTAAATAAATTTTTGAATAAACAGACCCAGACAAACGATATCGAAGAGATGTTTCAAAAAAAATTAATGGCCCTTTCTGACCTACGACCAGGTCATTACGGATTAATCCGGACTTTAAAACACAGTGAAATCATCGCCATTCACGAACGGACACTTTATGAGAAAAATAAAGAAATTGGTAAAAAGTTTGGTTATTACACCCCCCTGCTTTTTCATGGCACTCGGTTTTCTAATGCCCATCGTATTATTCAGGACGGCGTCATCAAACCACTTAGCGAAAATAAAGGGATTACCTCTCTAACAGATCTTGATTTTACTCAAATGGAACGCATGCGCGTTAAAAACTTTGATTTAGCATTTGGTTTTCATCGCGAAGAACTCAGGAAGCATTACGCTTCGCTCAATCAGGCTTTTACTTTTAATCAACAGATTAAAAAACAGTTTCAGGCGGCTCAAACCGAATTAAACTCTCACTCCGAACTCACAGCCACGAGGGCCCTGCTTAAGATGCTTAATCAATATCATCCCACCACCGATGTCCAGATTGATATGCATGAATATCGTGTCACCGAAAATATTGATATCAACAGGAGCTTATGGATTTTAATTGCACCGCAGCATTTCACTGAAAGCACCCTTAATAAAACCGGCCAAGCCATCATTGAAGCCTATTCTCAAAAATTTGGTGGAATTGCCTACTCAAAATGGGACGAAGCCCATCAAACAGAATTCCTCCAAGAACCTCAATATGCTATTTTTACTTTTAAAAAAAACTGTAACAGGCTGATCAAATTAAGAGAAACGGGCGAATATTATGTTAAATCGGATTTAACTGCACACCCTTTGTTTGAGCTTATTTCGACAGATCAAAAAGCACATACTCCTATAATTGATTCTCGAAATGAATACAATTTACAGAGAGGGCCTCACTCTACGACAAAATATATTTATGAAGGCTACTCCAATACAGAGATAAAACGTTTTGATAAGACAGAAGAAACATTTGAGATTCATGCTTGGCCGCTCAGTCATTATCAACTCGCTCGGACACAATATTATATTTTAAAAAACTATGCCGCTAACTTGCTGGACTTATTTGAGTATCAAAGATTAATTGATTATCCTGAAAATCATTCTACATATGAAAAAATAAAAAGTGAGATTGAAAAAAATTAAAGCAGAAAATAATTATTGAATCTCAATCACTGGACGACTCACGGGAGCTGCAGGCTCTGGAGTCGAAACAGGAGTTTCAGGTTGTTTTACCGGTTCAACTTGCTTAACAGGGGTTCCATTATCAATTTGAATTTCAGGAGTCGCGATTTCACTTAGGCGAGCATTACCAAAAGTAATTGAAATAAACGCCGAGTTTCCAAGGGCTTCGTCATTAAATAACATTGCATAGTCGATTTGGAAGTTTCCATATCGTAAACCCACGCCCAAACTAGGCGTTCCTTGATTCCATCCCCCGCGTGTCGCTAGAGACTGGTTAATCCAGTATTCAGCGCCCAGCTGTAGACGGTTAATCTGACTAAATGAATAGTCGGCAGCGAAAGTTAAACTCTTATCCACTAGTTCCCAAGCTGCCCCTACCGCTAAATAGCCCGGTGTATGACTTACGCTGGTGTCTGTCGTGTTATACGAAAAGCCAGTTACTAGCATGTTTCGAAAAGTGGCTCCAAGTTTTAAATTTCTATTTATTCGATAAATTGACCCGACGTCCAAATCAAAAGAAGAACCCGTCCCATCATCAATTTGTTTTAAGGTGTAACGTAATTACAATCCTGTATATAAATCTTTACTACATTT
>CAYMKA010000104.1:0-6301 GCA_964390935.1 uncultured bacterium | reverse complement strand
CCGTCAACGTTAATGCTCCCGCTAAAACTGAACGTCCTAAATGCAGTCCGCGCACAAACATGCCCAGACCTAACAATCCATAAATAATTGAAGGGACTCCGGCTAAATTTGCGATATTAATCTCAATCATTTGAGTCAGTCTATTTTGTTTGCCATATTCTTCTAAATAAACCGCCGCAGCTACTCCCAAAGGCACTGCAATTAATAGAGTCAAAATCATGAGCCAAATGGTTCCCGCCATGGCTGACAAAATACCGGCACGGTCTGCAAAACGGGAGGGATAGCTGGTTAAGAACTGTAAGGTCACCCGTGCCAAACCATCGACCAGCACATCTAAAATAAGCACCCCTAAAACAATCAAACCTACAAAAGTCGCACCCCGTGCAATTTTTTCAAAATATTTATCAATCACCCGATCAACGTTTTTACGTTCGAGCATGATTTCAATTTTTTGTTTATCCACTAAATGATTCATTTTTCTACTCGTAAGTTTCTCTAAATTTCTTTCTTAACCAAAAACTGAGCAAATTTAATCCAAGAGTAGTCATAAAAAGCGCCATGCCTGCTGCAAAAATCGTTGCGTATTCAATGGTTCCAGCAGGAGTATCCCCCAGGCTCACCTGAACAATGTAAGCAGTAATTGTTTGTACCGAATCTAGCGGATTTAAAGTCAGCTGCGGTTGGGAACCTGCTGCCACAGCCACAATCATGGTTTCTCCAATCGCCCGCGACATTCCTAAAATAAAAGCGGCAGCAATTCCTGAAAACGCAGCTGGAACAACAACCTTCCAAGAAACCTGGAAACGAGTGGAACCTAATGCATAAGCGCCTTCACGTAGTCCCATCGGAACAGCATGCATCGCATCTTCACTAATAGAAGAAATAATGGGAATGATCATAATGCCCATCACAATCCCGGCAGAGAGCGCATTAAACCCAGATAAATTAGGAATAATTTTTTGCAGAAGCGGAGTCACAAAAAGCAAAGCAAAATAACCATAAACAACAGTAGGAACGGCTGCCAAAACTTCTAAAAGAGGTTTAACAATATTTCTAAATTTTCCAGTTGCGTATTCACTTAAAAAAATAGCACTGACTAGTCCCAATGGCAGTGCCACTAACATGGCAATCAGGGAGGTTAAAAAAGTACCACAAAATAACGGCAAGATGCCAAAATGTTTTTCAGAAAACAGGGGAGTCCACTGAGTCGAAGTCAAAAATTCCCAAGGACTGACTTCTAAGAAAAAGTGAAAGGTTTCGAACAATAAAATAATTAATATGCCGGCTGTCACAATAATGGTGAAAAAAGCCGATGAAAATAAAAGTCTCTCTACCCAAACTTCTTTTTGTTTTTTAGTCAGTTTTAAAACAGAGGTTAAGCTTTGAGTAGTCATAAAAATTTATATCCAAATCCTTTAATGGTTTGTAAATATTTAGAAGCGACTCCTAATTTTTCTCTCAGCCTTTTGACATGCACATCCACCGTGCGGGTCTCAATATCGGCTTCTATTTCCCAGACTGAGCTTAACAACTTTTCTCGGGATAATAGGACCCCTTTATAACGCACGAAATAAACTAAAAGCGAGAACTCTTTAGCTGTTAAATCGACGATTTTTCCGGCAATACTGACTTCATGACGGGTTAAGTTAATCGTGACTTCCTGATACTTTAAAATTTCATCTTTTGGAGCTTCGTCAGTATTTTTTTGACTGGTCCGTCTGAGGAGAGCCTTAATGCGAGCCACGAGTTCGAGAGAACTAAAAGGTTTTGTTAAATAATCATCAGCGCCAGACTCAAGACCGCGCACTTTATCCATTTCTGACGCCTTCGCGGTCAACATTAATATTGGAAGTAAGTTGCCTTGCTTTCGAACTTCATGACAAACCTCAAGACCCGAAAGTCCCGGCATATTGAGATCAAGAACCAGAAGATCCGGCTGATCGTTTTTTATCTTTTTAAGAGCTTCTTTGCCGTCGCTGGCTTTAAAAACCTGATAGCCTTCTTTTTGTAAGTGATATTCCACAACTTCTTGCAACTCTTTGTCGTCATCCGTGACCAGAATTTTATTAAGAGTTTCTTGCGCCATGGGGACTGACGTTATAACAAACTAACCCTGCAAATTACATGTAAAATCTGTGTAACATTTCTTAGGTAAAGCCATGAAAAAAATCTACGTCTTAGAAAACATCTCTAGAGAAGGCCCCGGTTATTTGGGCGATCTTATGGATCAAAAACAAATTGCCTATGAGATTATCGACCTCACTAAAAAACAGTCCTTTCCAGCTATTTCACAGGTTGCAGCGCTGATTGTGATGGGCGGACCAGACAGTGCAAACGACCAAACAACCAAAATCACAAAAGAAATAGCTTTTATTAAAGAAATCTTAAAAGCAGAAATTCCCTATTTAGGAATATGCCTGGGCCTCCAAGTGGGGGTCAAAGCCGCGGGCGGCACAGTTAGAAGAAATTATGTAAAAGAAATCGGCACTCGCGATAGGTCGGGGAACTTGTGCCAAGTTTCATTAACAAACGAAGGTCTTAGAGATCCTTTGCTTCAAAACTTACCTAAGCAAATTCCCGTTTTTCATCTGCATGGTGAAACGGTCACTCTAACCGACAAAATGGTTTGTCTGGGCACAGGTCCTTTTTGTCAAAACCAAATCGTCAAAATCGGGGAAAAAGCCTATGGGATTCAGTCACATTTTGAATTAACTCCCGAAATGTTAAAAGTTTGGTTAGCAGAAGATGGTGATTTAAAAACAACCAACACCCAGCAAATTTGGAATGACTTTTCAAAAATTCAAAAAAAATACACTCAAACTGCAGAAATATTGTTTAATAATTTTCTAACGAAGATTTGCTATTTATAAATAATCGGCATCACTGCAATCAAAATTGACATAAAAGAAAAGCCAGCCATCATAAACCACTTCAAAGAACCTAGTTCACGTTCAATTTGGCCAAACTGAATATTAAATTCATTTCTGGTGACCATGTCTTCCTGCATTATTTGAATTTTTTCATCTAAGTGGGCAATATGATTAAATTGAGATTTAAGCATCAATGGAATGGCATTTTTTTGACTTACCGTCCCTGTTGTCTTGATCTCATCCATGGCTTCTTGAGCATTTTTATTTAATAAACCCATTAATATTTGATCCTCTAACATCATGACACTCCTATTTTATATTCTTCCCATCTTTTAATACAAATTTAATGCCAAACTTAGAAAATATTTTCCTCTACAATAGTGTCAGAGCAATATGAATTCTGACAAAAATAAAACAGTCACGATTTTAGGCGGTAGCGGGTTAATCGGCTCCGCCATTAGCCAATTTTTAACTTCTCAAGGTTTCGAGATTTTTATTTTAAGTCGTCGTCCTAAAAATTCTCACACCATTGTTTATCAAAATCTTGAAGACCAAAATGTTTTAGATTTACTTCAAAAAACCGATGTCATTATTAATTTGGCCGGAGAAACGATTGCCCAAAGATGGACTAAGTCAGCCAAAGAAAAAATATTTAATAGCCGTGTCAAAGTGACCGAACAACTTATCCAAGCGCTGCAAAAAATAAAAAAGCGGCCGGCGCTTTTGATCAACACGTCAGCAACTGGTTTTTATGGGGATCAGGGAAACCGATTAATTGATGAGAGCGTTGAAGCAGGAGATGATTTTTTAAGTCAGACCGCTAAACAGTGGGAACTAACTGCAATGCAGGGTTTTGATTTAGGAATGCGTGTGGTCACTCCCCGTTTTGGAGTGGTGCTGGCATCAAATGGTGGATTTTTATCAAAACTCCTTTTGCCTTTTAAATTATTTGTCGGAGCAATTCTAGGCAGTGGTCAAAACTATTTGCCTTGGATACATATTGAAGATTTAACTCGCATTATTTTATTTTTAATTGAAAATAGAGACATAGAAGGCGCTGTCAATGTCGTCAGCCCTCAAGCGGTCACTGTTACTGAGTTTAGTCACACCCTGGCAAAAGGATTACATCGTCCCTGCTTATTTAAAGTCCCTTCACTCTTATTAAAAATATTTTTAGGTGAAATGAGTGTGTTAATGCTGGCCAGCTGCAAAGTGTTTCCTGAAAAATTAATGACCGCCGGTTTTCAGTTTGAATATTCGGACTTAGATAAAGCGCTTAAAGCGCTTTTGCAGAAATAAATTCAAAGTTCTTTTTTGACAGTTCTTGCAAATCAATTTGGGTGTAATCTCTAAAAACAATTCGGGCACCTAAAGCATAAAGTTCTTCCGGGGTATGGTGGGTGGCGATCCCCACTCCAAAAATCCCAACATTTTTTGCGCCAATAATATCGGCGTGAGAATCTCCCACAAAAATCGTTTCATTTTTAGAAATACCAGTGCGGCGCATTAACTTTTCAAAAGGCTCTGGGTGAGGCTTATAAAACCCCTGCTCCATCACATCTTCTTCCATGACACACATTTCCATTTTAAAAAAGCGATCTAACTTAAATTTATCCCAAGTGGCTTTTAAATTTTGATAGGGAGCAGAGGTAATAATGCCGATTTGAATATTTTCTTTTTGAAGCTGGGTCAAAAACTCTTCGACGCCATCTACTAAAAATAAATGTTTGGGCAAAAGCTCTTCACAATAATAGTTTTCTTTTTCGCGACTCGCGCGCTCCGCATCCACTTTAAATTTTTCACGCAGGGTTTTAAAAATTTGTTCGTTGGCACGGCCAAAAAAGTAGTCCATAAAGTCTTGCAGCTTAAAATCATTAATTCCTTGAAGTTTTAAGACTGCTTTCCAGGCTTCATAGTGCAAATTTTGGGCAGGTCCATGGACAAGCGTTCCATCCATATCAAAGTAAACCGCTTTAAAAGAAAGTGACATCTCTTCTATTGTATAGAGCCCTAGAAGTTAAAAATAGCTTGCCAAAGGCCTAAAAGCAGGGCTAGACTTGATTAGAAATTTTGAGCGGGAGAATTATTCGGTAGTTGTTTATTTTTCAAATTTTTATCATAGATATAATTTTTAGAAATTCCCAAAACCAACTTCTCGTATTGACCCCAACCAAAAAATAAATTTAAGGAGAATTGTTCATGAGTAACAAGCTTTATGTCGGAAATTTGAATTACGAGGTTAATAGCGAAGACCTAAGGGAGTTTTTTGTTCCTTTCGGCGAAATTAAAGAAGCCTCAGTAATTATCGACAGAGAAACAGGCAGATCAAAAGGGTTTGGTTTTGTGGAATTTTTGAGTGATGAATCAGCAGAAAAAGTGAAATTAGAAGCGAACGGCAAAGAATTAAAAGGCCGCGCTTTAAAAATTAACGACGCAAGACGTTCTGAAAAACCTCGTGGTGGCTTCGGTGGAAACCGTGGCGGCAATGGTTTTGGCAACGGCAATCGTGGCTACGGCGGTGGAAACCGCGGCGGCAATGGTGGCGGTTATGGCAATCGTGGTGGAAACAGCGGCGGATACCGCGGCGGTTTTGACGGCGAAAGAAACTACGGCCAAGGTGGCGGTTTTGGTGCCGGAAACGATCGTCAGTTTTAGGCCCCCTCTGCCCTAACGGGCATCTCCCCCTGAAAGGGGAGAACAAAAAAATATTTCAAAGGGATGAGCGAAAGTTCATCCCTTTTTTATTTGTTATTCCTCTTTACCGGTTTCAGCTTCAATAAATCGTCTAATAGCATAATGTAAATCTTCAGCGAGGTCTCGACTTAAATTTCGGATATTAATATCTATAAAAGATTTTTTAACTAACACTAAAGTTGAGCCCACATCGGTAACTTTCAAATCTTTTAAAATCTGACTCATTGGACTCTCTTTAAAAGCTTGTCGAATTTGCTTTACTGTTTCTCGAGCAGCAGAATCACTATTAAAGACAATTTTATTCTGACCAATAACCACTTCTCCCTTTAGAGCACCAAGTTTAATTCCATTTTTAATAGCATCCTGATTTTTTATAAAGTGATCATCTGATTTTATGCCTGAGATCTGTTTTGAATCTGGCATCTGAGCGCCACCTGAAACACCTTTTACCTGCATATTAAAATTCTTCATTTCATTCCTCCTTATAAAAACTACGCCAACGCCGCGTTCGCAGGCGCAGCCGAATCAGAGCCTTTATTTTCAGGCGGCTGGAAACGCGAGAAGTGTTCATGAGCCGACACGTGATATTTCCGAGTAGGTATAAAATGAGCCACACTACGCATATGGTCTTCCATGGCTTTTAAAACCTTATGGGCTTCAGAAAAAGTAAATTGTTGCTTCTCCCCTTCTTTGTATCGCACAGCGAAACTACCCCACGATGAAAAATTGTCGCCCAA
>CAYMKA010000103.1:0-6314 GCA_964390935.1 uncultured bacterium | reverse complement strand
CTTTCCGCACACATTATTGGAATTAAACCGCGCTCCCATTTCAAAAAACTTATCGACGGACTTTTATAGAAGTTGGCATTAGTTTTGCAATTTGCCTTTCATGCAATTGCTGCCTGAACTTCTTAAATTAACTATCAATAACCTGACGGACTTAGACAATTTTATTCCAAGTTCTAAAAGTTTTTTAAAAATTCATTTGCATCTCGATATTGCAGAAAGTTTGGCAGAAAGACTGCCCTTATCTTTTAATGGAAATGCTCAAGAACTGAAGTGGAAAGTCATGGAGTTAGTCAAAGTTCCTATAGAAGAAGTTTTGTACGCTTACGAATCAGCAGGTCAAAAACTTTTTTTATTAAACAAAAAAATCTGGCAAGAGCACATTCAAAAAATTGATTCCCATTTTTTTGAAATCGAAAAAGTGACCATAGCTGAGAATATTATTTATGGACTTGAGCTCCCTGAACCAACCTTAAACTATTCGCAAATTAAAAATGGGTTCAAACTTTTAAGCGGGATGTGTCTTGTGCTCAGTTTAAGCTTTTTAGTTTTAAATTTATTTTTTAAAAACCCAGATTATCAAACCTTAGGCACGCTCAAAGAGACCACACAAAACTTAAAAAATAATTTAAATCAAATCATTGAAACCGAAAAGGAACAAATAATACTTAAAGAAAAAACTCTTTTGTATAAGAAGTGGTTAAAAACATTTAAAAATTTACCCATTCAACTCCCTGCCTGGATTAAATTATCAGAAATTAATATTGATGAGACAGGACAGCTTATGCAATTAAAAGGCGAAAGTAAAAACCAGGCACTTTTACAATCCTGGGCTAAACAAGTTCCAGGCTTTGAACTCACCCAAGTTCAAATGCAGAGCTCTCCCAATACCAGTTACCAATTTATCGCCAGCATTCGTTATCAATCTAAAGAATAGACAAAATATATCTATGCCTAAAATCAAAAGTCTTTATATGGTTTATTTAGGAATCCTGATAACGCTTGTTTTAGCCCAACAAGTTTTATTTAAAATTGGCCAAAGTTTTGAAGAGCTGCAAATCAATCAACAAATTAAAATAAAACAGTTAGAAAATGAGCAGTTAAAAAATTTAATTGCCCAAAAAGAAAAAAGCTTAGGCATCGACACTCAAGAAATAACTTTAGAGCATCTTTTAGAAAACAGGTCTCTACAAGTCATTCAAAAAAATAAAAATGAAAATACTTTAGAGCTGATCCTGACGGGAACTTATCGCAATTTAGTGGAATGGCTGGAAAGTTTACCGGGTAATCGCATCGTGAATTTAAAACTTTACGAACAACAGCACCAGATCTGGTGTGAAATCAGGTTAAAAAATGTCTCTTAGTCATCGGTCTTTTAAAATAATCATTTGTATCTGGGCTGTCGTTTGCACGGCTCAATTTTTAGAAAGCAGTGAACTTTTTACTTACGGAACTAATTTCGAGCGAGATCCTTTCGAATATGCCAGTCCTTCAGCAAGTGCCGTTCCTTTAGAAAACAGCCTCGAAACCCGCAGTCTCGCTTTGTATCAAATGAGACCTGAAGATGCCAAAAATATGTTGAGTACCTTTTTTCCTGAAACAACGCTCATTGCGAGTCCTGCCGAAAAAAAATTAGTGGCGCGCGGAACAAAAGAAGACTTAAACCAAATTCAAAAAATGATTGCTCAAGTAGACAAAGAAAAACCTCAAGTTGAAATTTACGCCGAGATGATTGAAATCACTGAATCCGGTTTACAAGAACTAGGAATTTTATGGAAATCTTTAGAACAAGGTTTTCAAATTCAAGAAAACCAAAATGTCATTAAGCAAATGGTTCAAAAAATTGGTTTTTTAGAACAAACCGGACAAGCCAAGGTCATCGCTCGCCCCAGAGTCTCTACCATTGAAGGTCAGGAAGCCCTCATTAAAATTGGAGATCGTATTCCTTACACTATCCCCATCACTCAAGCGAACGGACAAATTCACTACAGTCTTGAATATATCGATGCTGGTATTCAGCTTAAAGTTTTTACGCAGACTCATCCTAGCGGCCAAATTTTTGTAAAACTTAGTCCGATTGTCTCATCGATTAAGATGTGGAAAAGCACTCCTGGCGGTGACTTTCCTGTTTTATCAACACGTGAAGTCCAAACCCAATTGCAAATGCAGTCAGGTCAAACACTATTAATTGGGGGTCTCCTTTCTGAGGAAGAACGTCAAAACTTAAGTAAGTTGCCGCTACTGGGTGATTTGCCGGTGTTAGGCAGTTTATTTCAATCAAAAATAAGTGAAAAAACTAAAACCGATATTATCTTTTTGATGACCCCCAAAATACTGAACAAATAAACACTTTGCAGCTAAAATGACGCGTGCCTGCAATCAACTCTCGTTTTAAAAAAATTTTATTAGGCTTTGCTATTTTATTATTAGTTATTTTTATTCATCAATTTTTACAATGGCAACGAGTGACCGGCGACGCCTACGTGGCCTGGTCCAAAATACAAAAAGAGTTTAACCGCCAAAATGAACTGGTCGTGCAATATGCCGGTGAAGTGGCCAAATTTATCCCTAAAGAAAAAATTTATTACAACGATTTAGAACTGCAAGTGAATTTACTGCTCAGTAACCGTAAAAGAATGCAGGCAGTACTGATTCAAGAAAAAATTCAAGAGCTGTTTAGACATTTTTACCAGGTAGCACGCTCTAGCGAAGAGCTGCAAAATCATTTTCCCTTGGCTCAGGCCGAAGTCGAAATTTTACAAATTCAAAGGCGCATGACGGTCGAAGTGTTGCGTTATAACTCGCTGCAATATCATAAAGGCGAATTGCAAAAAGTTTTTCCCCTTAATTTATTGTATTTATTCTTCTCAACGCCAGAAATTTTTCACTTCACGCCAGAAAGTATGTAAATAAAAGCATGTAATTAAGCCGGATTACTGCTGGGCTTTAAAAAAGGGGTACCGCCTTTATCTTGTTTTTCAGACTTCTCATTAGATTTTTCACTTTTTATTTTGGCTTTATTAGGTTTTTTACCCATCATCTCTAAAAATTGGTCTTCATCCATCACTTCAACGGTTAGTAATTCTTTTGCAATTTTAACCAAGAACTTTTTATTCTTTACTAAAATATTTTTGGCACGATCATAAGCTTCTTTAATAATACGGTTCATGTGTTTATCAATATCGTCGGCCAAATGATCGCCAAAATCGCGATAGTGCTGACCTAAGTCACGGCCCAAAAAGACATTACGTTCTTTTTTGCCGAACGTACGATTGCCCAGTTCACTCATGCCATATTCACAGACCATACGATGCGCAAGCGTAGTGGCACGTTCAATATCGTTAGCGGCCCCAGTTGTAATTTCACCAAATGTCATTTCTTCAGCACAGCGCCCGCCCATGAGAATGGTAATCTGATCAATAATTTCTTGCTTAGTCATTAAATATTTATCTTCTGTTGGCACCTGCAGGGTATACCCTAAGGCCATGCCGCGCGGCAAAATAGAAATTTTGTGTACAGGATCAGAATTAGGAATATTGTGAGCCACGAGAGCGTGACCCGTTTCATGATAAGCAATCACTTCTCTTTCGTGCTGTCCCATTACGCGACTTTTTTTCTCAGGGCCAGCCATGACACGTTCGATAGCTTCATCAAACTCAGACATCGTCACTTCAGCTTTATTGCGGCGGGCAGCTAACAGCGCACTTTCGTTTGCTACGTTAGCTAAATCAGCTCCTGTAAAACCAGGGGTGCGACGAGCAATGAGCGCATAGTCGATCGATTTATTAATTTTTAATTTTGCAGAATGAATTTTTAAAATCTGTTCACGGCCTTTAACATCAGGAGGATTGATTGTGACCTGGCGGTCAAAACGGCCTGGACGTAAAAGTGCGGGATCTAAAATATCAGGACGATTGGTCGCTGCTATCACAATAATAGAACTTTTATTTTCAAAACCATCCATCTCAACAAGCAATTGATTTAAAGTTTGTTCACGTTCATCATGTCCGCCGCCAAGTCCTGCTCCACGTTGACGACCTACCGCATCAATTTCATCCACAAAAATAATTGAGGGCATGCCTTTTTTAGCTTGAGTAAATAAATCGCGCACACGCGAAGCTCCTACACCCACAAACATTTCTACAAATTCAGAACCTGAAATACTAAAAAACGAGGCATCCGATTCGCCTGCTATCGCCTTAGCAAGTAAAGTTTTACCACAGCCCGGAGGGCCAACAAGCAAAACTCCTTTAGGAATTTTGGCACCGAGCTGATGGTATTTAGCAGGATTTTTTAAGAAGTCCACAATTTCGCGGGTTTCTTCGATGGCTTCTTCAATGCCAGCCACATCTTTAAAAGTAATTTTGCGATTACTTTTATCATGATAGCGAGCGCGAGATTTTCCAAAGTTCATGGCTTGTGAATTCATGCCTTGAGCCTGACGAAAAATAAAAAACCAGAGTGCTCCAAATAAAAGCAATGGAAATAAAATTTGTCCCAGCAAACCAGTAATTAAATTGCCACTGGCTGAAACCACTTCGATTTTGACACCTTGTCTTTTAAGTTCTGGAGTAAGGGGTGTTACATCCAAAACATTTGCGCGGTATTTACGGCCGTCTTTAAGCTCTCCTGAAACGACTTTGTCTTCTGAGCTGATAACGAGCGTTTTTATTTTTTCGCTTGAAACTTGGTCTAGAAATTCGGAGTAAGTTAAATTAACACGAGGGGCTGTGGTCTCAAGTAAATAAGGTCTAAAGACCGACAAAAGCGCTAGAAAAATAAACAAATAAACTAAAAAAGTGCGCCAATTGTTTTCGTTTCGAGAGGGACGATTGGGTTTTTTATTGATCATTTTGTTCACTTTCTACACTATCATGCCCAAACACTTCTGAAAATTTCACATGAATTATCTCGTTTGATACGACATCTTTTTTCATTGCCACATAGTCGGGGGTGATCGGCAGTTCACGATGACCGCGATCAATTAAGACGGCTAACTCCACTTTAGCAGGACGTCCAAAATCAAAAAGACTATTTAAAGCCGCACGAATGGTTCGTCCGTGATAAAGCACATCATCAAACAAGATGACTTCCTTACCTTCTATATTAAAGTCAATTTGAGAGGGTTTACTGGTAATTTCGATGCCTTTGGTGCTGATATCATCCCGGTAAAAAGAGATATCTAAACTGCCTACCGGGATTTGACTGCCAATTTTGGCACCAATTGCCTGAGCCACCCGGTTTGCCAGAATTTCGCCGCCTTGAATAATGCCTACAAAAACCACATTAGCATTCATACGAGGCATTAATTGAGCGGTAAGCATATCTATCAGCTCACTTAATTGTTTTGCGTTATAGAGAATATTGGCCATAAATAAGGCCAAATAATACCATGCTAAAGAGTTATAAAGGGATGTTCTGCTGTTTAGCGCGAATTAATGACTGGTCGCGTAATTCTCGGCCTCTTAAACCCAGTAATTTAAAGGCTGCTTCTTTATAAGCTTGGACTCCAGGTTGGTTTAGAGGGTTTACTTTAAGCATTAATCCAAAAATAACCTCGCTGATAAAGTTAATTTGAGTATGCTGACCCACCGTAAACTCATTAAGCATGCCCGGAAATACCCAGGAGGTCACCGGCACCCCTGCATCGTAGTGCGCTTCTAACAATCCAAACATAAAACGGTTATTTGCTTGATGGAGACTAATGGCTTCGGGACCGCCTTGGGCGATTTCTTTTAAACCATCTTGATTGAGTTTTGATTCAGGGATAGCAAAATCGACTTGAGATTTTTCAATAAAATGAAATGTTTCCATTAAGTTTCGCGGACCGCTTTGAATCAATTGGCCATTAGAATGTGCATCCGAAGTATAGAACTCGTCCATCACGTTGAGTCCCATCCCAAATTTACCATCTGATTCTGGACGCAACTGACGTTCTCCTAATAAATACGTGCGAATCTCAGGCATGTTATAAGACAAAATTTCTGTCACCACGCCTTTTTGATAGGCTACATAACGACTCGCTGCACGTTCGAGAGCGATTCGAACCATGTTCTGCCCTGCATAATAAGCACCTTCCACAAGAGTTCGCACATTAATTCCGGCTACTGCTAAAGGAAATAATCCAACAGCAGTTAAAACCGAATAACGTCCACCGATATTGTCGGGCACATAGAATTCATTATTTAAAGAGTCTGAAATATATTTTGAGGGGTTATAGCCTGCCAAACCAATTGCTTCACGCAGCGCCCCTTTTTTCTGATCAGTAATTTTAAACTCCTCTACAATGCGAGCCGTCGCATCATACAAATCAAATT
>CAYMKA010000102.1:0-6315 GCA_964390935.1 uncultured bacterium | reverse complement strand
TACTTTAATTGAGGTGCTTTTGGCGCTTTTTTTCTTGTCTATTTTAGTTTTACCGATATATTTTTCTGTCGGAACTTCACTGCATCATTCTTATGATTATGAATATCAAGCTCAAACCATGGGTTATTTAAAACAAAATATGAATCAGTTTAAAAATTTTAACGTGCCAGTTTTTTCTTTTCCTAAAAACTATGTGCTGGGTTCAGATTATTCTCCCACTATCGATATGCAAATTTCAGTTTCTAAAAATGTGACTCCGCTTTATAAAGAAATTATTTTAAGTGCAACTTGGACACTGCCTGATAAAACAATCGAGCATTTGTCGCTGGTAAAAAGGTTTCCTTAAAATGTTATTTAGTAAATACAAGGGAATGACTTTGCTGGAACTCATGTTGGGCTTGGCAATTTCTGTTTTAGTTTTTCAGCTCATCTTTTTAACTTACACCACTCTCACCAAGGTATGGCAAATCGATTTTGTACAAAGCCAACGCCTTAACCAAATTATTAGTTTGACTCAAACTTTAGAATCGGAGCTGTCAGACAACAAAAATTTTGAAACTGCCAGCTGTGAACCGCAAAGTTTGCATCTAGTGGATGTTAATAACGGTTGGACGGTTGAATATTTTAATGAAAATGAGCATGTTGTTAAAAAAATTGGCCCCACCAAACTTATTTCTTTGTCTGTGTCAGCGAATATCGATTTTGCCTGTGCCGGCGCACCCCAAGAAGTTTCAGGTTTTCTAACCATTAATGATTTTCGCTATCCCTTCGCCGCCCAAAAAATGGAATAAATCATATGTCAAAAAAGAAAAAAGGTTTTATTTTAATCACACTTTTAATTTTTACTTCTGTTCTGGGAGTGATGTATCTATCTCATTTGATTTGGCTGGGTGGTTTGGGACGACAAGTCGATTACTTTATATTAGAAAGTCAGGCTAGGGTTTTGGCTGAATCGGCTTTGGAATTTAAAAATTCTATTCCTGTTTCTCAAAATTATTTAACGCAAACTTTGACGATCGACGGAGTTTCAGCAAGCTTTACAGTGATCGAGGTGACTAATAATTATCTGGCGGAAGGGCGTCTCATGCCCGGAAACTATCAGCCGATAGTGGTGTCCTTAAACGTCTCTAAATAATATAATCGGCGAGTGTCGACTGTCGCACTAAGTATTGGAAGCAGCTCTGTGAAGTGGGCCTATTTAGAACAGGGCCAACTTCAGTTTATTGATTTTATTCCTTTTAACGCCGCCAGTGGTGGTTTTGATACTGACGAAAAACGCAAAACTGAGCTCTTGAGACAATTAAAGCTACGATTTCAAAAATATAATATTGCCCCTAAAACTGCTATTCTGACTTTGTCAGATAAAAGTATTTTTAATCGAACTCTAGATATTATTCCTCCAGAAAATGAAGAAGAACTTATTAATATTTTTAAGACTTTTATTGAGACTTCGGTGCCATTTTTCTCTCAAGACCGTCAAATTGCTTACCAATTATTAGGTCAAAAAGGAGAGAAGAGTTGTTATTTTGTATCTTCTGTCCCTAAGAATGTGTTGAACTTCTACCAAGATTTATTTCAAGCGCTTGAAATCCAAATGGAATTTGGAATTGTCGATGCTTTGAGTACGCTGGCTTTTTATCAAGAAATTTACCAGGGGTTTCATGAGCCCAGCGCCATGATTTATTTTGGCTCAGGAAAAACAGAAGTAAATATTTTGGCAGGAGACCAACTGCTTTTTACCAGAAATTTGCAGCTGGGAGATGCTTATATTAATCAAACCATAGCCGATGCTTTAAAAGTGACTCCCGAAAAAGCTAAAGAGCTTAAAATTAAATATTTTGATTTGATCCACTCTACAAAAATTTTAGAGTTTGAAGAAGAACAAATCATTCGGGCCATTAAAGAAGCCATGCATATGATTATTAAAGATTTGCGCCGAACATTTGATTTTTATTTAAATTATCATCCTAATCGGGCCATTCAAAAAATATATTTGTCAGGCGCTTCTTCTCATTTAAATGGTTTTAAAGATTACTTAGCTTTTAAAATGGGTTTACCCGTCGAATATTTTTGGAATCAAAATCATGCTACTTTAAAAACCAGTATTGAAAAAATTAAGAAAGAAAAAATAAATATCTGGGATGGCGACCGTCTGGTTCATCTCCAGGGTCTGATCTTTTTAATGAAAGCATTGAAGACAAAGCCTAAAGCAGAAGTGACGGCTAATTTATTTCGTCACCAAACCAAGAAAAAAACTTCAATGAAACAAATTCCTTTTTTTAAAAAAGAACATCAACAAAAACTATTTTTTAATTTGAAATGGGTTTCGGCAGGAATAACGATTATTTTAATGGCACTGTTGCTGGCTACATTTTTTAAGTTTTTTTGGCATCAATCCCAAATTCAAAAACTTTCTAAAGAATTTGCAGTTTTAAAGCCGCGGGTCGAGCAGGTCGAAAAGCAAATGGATGAACTTCGCCAAATCAATAATGCTTTGTCGCTTAATCATTTATCAGCAGTCAGTCACGCCAGACTTTTAAATATTTTTAAATTAATAGAAGGGGTTCAGTTAGAGTCGTTTGATTTGCAACATCCTCGTTTAGTTTTAGTGGCAAACACTGACAACCAGCAGTCTTTAAGTCGTGTGATCAGCCGTTTAGAGCAAAGCCCCATGTGTAAAAAAGTTGTCTTAGAATATTCAAAGTCTGCTCATAGAGGTCTTTCTTTTAAAATTAACATCGAACTTTCATGAAGATGCAATTCGTTTCTGATTGGCAGGTGGCTCCGCTCTGGCAAAAAGTGTTACTGGTCTTTATCGGGCTCCTTTTAATTGTTTTGTTTTTTAAAGAGACATTTATTTTAAAACCTTACCGAAAAATCAGAGAAGTGCGAGTTCAATATCAAAATCTCGATCAGCAAATTAAAACGGCTAAATTGTTATTAAATGATGAAAAAGTGGTGGCTGAAAATCTGGGGAAAGCTCAGAAATTGTTTACAGAACAAATTCCAGCTAAAAAAGATATCGGCCCCTGGTTAAATCAATTAACTCAGGGACTGCTTAAGTTAGAACTCTTACAGCCCTTAAATGATGAAGTGAAGACTCAATCTGTTTTTTCTCAGGGGACCTATCATATTGAATTAACGGGAAGTCGTAAGAACTTTGAGCAGTTTTTAAGTAAAACATTATCATCATCTTTTCATCCCGAAATTAAAAAATTAGAACTAAGACAAGTGTCGGGGGAAGGGTATCGTTATCTTTTAGATTTAAATATTTTAATAAGTAAAACTGTTACTCAGGCCCGGCTTTACGCCAAACCTGCAATGACTTCTGCAATCGCTTCACCGGCGGTACCCGTTTTGCAAGGTTTTTGGAACGGCGAAACTCCCAAAGCACTCATAAACGGACAGTTAGTGGGTATAGGTGACTATGTTGGAAATCACCATGTCTTACAAATTAAACCAAATGAAAAATTTGTTATCCTGGAAAAAGATTCTAAAACGCTGCGTTTACAGCTTTAGTCTTTTCTTTGTTTTAGGGGTTTGCCCCCTTTGGGCTGGCTCCATTTTGCAATCGGTTGTTCCTCAAAATCTTCAAATTGTGACTCAAAAAGATTTGAAATTAAGTGCGGTGCTGCAACCTCAAATTAAAAAGTTATGGATCAATGGCAAACAAATGGATACCAATAAAGATTTGGCGGTGTTTGTTTCTTTTGAAAAATATGGCAAACAATTAATTAAATTAAGTGCCGAAACTTTAAACGGCGAAAAAATTTCTGAAGAATTAAAATACCAGTATTTACCTTCACAAGAGGATGCCGCTTACTTTTCTGCTATTTTTGAAAAAATTTCTAGTCCCGTTAATTTTGGTGATTTGGCTAGAGTCGTCATCTATTTTCAAACCAATGATCAGTTGCCGGCAGAAACTGCGCTTCTAAAGGCTTACAACAAAGGTTTAATTGCAGAGAGCAGACTCCCTGGAAAAAACATCAACCGGTTTGAATTAATGCAGGCCCTGATTAACTTAAGTGGCACCGCAGTTGACCCTAAAGTAGAGGGAGTGGTTTTTGCAGATGTGGACAAAAGTTCTCCGCTCGCAGCAACTCTTCAAGCGGCTAAAAAAATGGGGCTAACCGATAAATTAAATTTAACCGGCAATCAATTTGTGCCTACTGCTAAAGTGACCGCAAAAGAATTGTGGGAAACCATTGCTTTAATCCCCGAAGGTCAAAGGCTTTTAAATGAACTAAAAAGTTGGGACAAACAATTTGAAGAAGGCGTTGTTCAAGTTCCCGCTGTGTCTATTAAAAATAATTTATCTTTAGATTTTAATCAAATCAGTCTGGCAAATTTAATCGAAGTATTTAAAAAAGAAACCGGATTAAATATTGTTGCTCCCAAAGATCTAAATACAATGGTCTCAGTCCATTTAAATGGGGTCGAACCGATGGCGGCTCTTAAATCTGTTTTATCAAATGCAGGTTATGGTCTTGTGGCACGCGAAGATTATTTTGAAGTGATGAGTTTATCGCAGGTTCAGAAATTAGAATTAGCTCCCCGCGTAAAATCGTACACCATTAACTACATTCCTTTAGATGAATTGACTGGCCAAGTGGTGAAACTGATTCCATCACTGCAAGGCAAAATGATTGTCGGTAAAGGTTCACAGACCCTTGTTGTGCAGGCCAGTGCTTCAGAAATTAGCCGACTTGATCAATTAATTGATTCACTAGATGTGGCTCCGCTTCAAGTTTTTGTGGAAGCTGAAATTATGGAATTATCTGTGAATGACAAAGATAAGTGGGGCATTAGTTATCAAAATCCTGGTGACAATACTTCCGGCATTGTGAATGGTCAGTACAGCGGCCTCTCTCCGATTAACAATAATTCTAAAGGCATGTTTGTCAAAGTTTTAGATGGCACAGTACAGGCTTATTTAAATGCTTTAAAACAAAAAGATGCTGATTTTGATTTATTATCGAGTCCTCGCCTTATGGTCCTTTCTGGGCAAGAAGGTGTTTTGCATGCCGGACAAAAATTAGGTTATCAATTAACCGATTTAATTAACACCAGCAGCGGATCAACAGCCATTAAGAAAATTGAATTTTTAGAATTAGGCACAAAACTTCGCATTGTGCCACGCATTGGCCGTGATGGACTGGTGCAAATGGAAATTTATCCTGAAGTCAGTGACGGAGAAATTGATGTGGCCGGAGTTCCTCAACAACGCATTACCAAAGCTTCTTCGCAAATTATTGTGCGGGATGGTCAAACTTTTATCATTGGCGGTTTGATTTTTGATAAACTCATTTTGTCTGAAAATAAAGTGCCATTACTAGGAGATATGCCTTTAATCGGAAATTTATTTAAATCTCGCGAAACTTCAACTGTTAAAAAAGATTTGGTTGTGATGATTACTCCCCATATTATGGATCCCACCCGACCCTATATGCAGGCGCCTGAAATTCAAAAACAAAAAGACTTACATGATGCTTATCGTGAAAAATTATCAGATTTAAATCAGTAAATTAGCCCAGCTTTTTTACTTCTTTTACAAATTCATCAACAGTTTTAAAACGTCTATAAACAGATGCAAAACGCACATAGGCGACTGGATCTAAAGCTTCTAATTCGGCCATAATTAAATTTCCAATCACACTGGAGGGCACTTCAGGTTTATTTAAAGAATATAAATGCTGTTCAACCCGTTCAATTAAAGCTTCGACTTTGCTGGTTTCAACGGGCCGTTTTTCTAGTGCTTTCATGACGCCCGATTCAATCTTGGCAATATCAAACGGCTGGCGGCTGTCATCTTTTTTAATAATCATGAGTGGTCTTGGCTCAATGCGTTCATAAGAAGTAAAACGTTTTTCACAGTCCAGACATTCACGGCGGCGGCGAATCGAATTTCCGTCGTCGGCTTGGCGCGACTCTAAAACTTTATCGTTTAACGATTGGCAATAAGGGCATTTCATTAGTAGTACCTGTCTTTAATTCTTTTGGCCAATTCAACATTATAAATTTTAATAATGTCTCCGCGGGTCACAATGCCTACTAATTTTTTATTATTAGTACGGCTGACAACTGGTAAACGTCCACAATCACGACGACCTAGTCTGCGGAGGGCAGTTGCAAACCATTCGTCTGGATAAACTGTTTCAACGACCTCCATGGTGGCGATGTCTTCAATAAGACTTTCTTCCTGACTTTTGCCAATCGCAATTTTTAAATCTCCCAAAGTCACAATGCCACACAGTTCTTCCCTGTCATTAACCACCGGATAACCGTGATGTTCATTCTCGTCAAAAATTTTAATGA
>CAYMKA010000101.1:0-6354 GCA_964390935.1 uncultured bacterium | reverse complement strand
CATTGTGAAAGGGTTAAAAAACTGATAACTTCCATCCTTAGAAATAAATAGGAGAAACACCATGGCAAAGAAAGCAAAAGCTAAGAAGTCAGTAAAGAAATCTAAAAGTAATTCAAAATCTAAAAATAAAGGCAGTGTCTTGAAAAGTATTTGGGCCTTTATCGCTGGTTTTTTTACTGTCGCTCTTTTATCTGTTGCAACTGACACCGTTTTAGAAGCATTAAAAGTTTTCCCACCAATCAGCCAACCTCAAGCACTTTTACCTTGGATGTTAGCTTTGGCACTGGTTTACAGAACAATTTTCACAGTACTCGGTGGCTATGTGACTGCCGCTCTAGCTCCTCGTAACCCGATGAACCACGTTAGATTTTTAGGAGTGTTTGGACTGGTTATGGCCATTTTCGGTTGTGTGGCTTTCTGGAGTTTTGGAAATCATTGGTATCCAGTGGCTTTGGCCGTTCTTTCTTACCCTAGCGTTTGGTACGGCGGAAAATTAAAAACTAAAAAATAATTGATTCAAGTAGATATTTGGTCAGATGTCCTGTGTCCGTTTTGTTATATTGGCAAGCGCCATTTTGAAAAAGCGCTGGAACAATTTCCTGATCGTGATCAAGTTAAAATCAACTGGCATAGTTTTCAGCTTGATCCTTTTGCTCAAAAAAATACCGGCCAAAATATTTACGAAATGCTGGCTAAAAAATATGGCCGTGATGTTGAATGGGCAAAATCAGCTAACGAACGTGTGATCATGATGGCCAAAGAATCGGGATTGAATTTTCAGATGGATAAAATGACCCCCACAAATTCTTTTGATGCCCATCGCTTAATTCATTTGGCAAAAACTCAAAATTTACAGGATCAGGTTCATGAAAAACTATTTTCAGCAGTTTTTATTGAAGGGAAAGACATCAGTGATCATGCAACTCTGATTAAAATAGGCAAAGAAATTGGGTTGGACGAAAAAATTGTTTCAGAAATGCTAAAGAGCACTGATTTTAAAGAAGACGTAAACCGCGACCGTGACCAGGCGGTGGCGGGCGGGATTAATGCGGTCCCGGCTTTTGTGTTTAATCAAAAATACTTGGTATCAGGGGCTCAGCCTGTTGAGACTTTTGTGCAAACTCTTCAAGAATTAGCTAACCAAACCGTTAAGTAGTCATCTAACAATTTTTTCTGGTATAACAAACCCCAAATATGGGAATACTCTATAAATGTTTATTAGAACAGTCTTATGCGCATTGTGCATTGTGTTTGTTGGGGTAACAAATATAGGTTGTGGGGGAGGCGCTGGATCTGCGGGCGGTTCCAGTGGAACGGTGGTTCCGCAGTGCAGTTCCGATACTTTTGCTTCTAGTTTATATAGCGTTAATACTTCTATTAGCGGCCAAAATGGCTGGTATGTCGACTTGATTGCTAATTTTGACGAAAAAATATTAGACGTGGGCAGCCAGGCCTGTCGTGGTAAAGGCGTTTGGCAGTTATCAAATAAAGTAACTAGCGGCGGTTTTGGAAATCAACCCATGTCTCCTACTCAAAATACTTCTGCGGGAGAAAGTACGGTCAGAGATCCGGGCGGCGGAGATTCAATGGCCATTTCGTTTTATATTCGAACGGTTTCAGGCAATGCCGATGGATCCGCTTTTACTTTAAGCTTTTCTCCCGATTCGGCCGATCGGCATACTTATTTAAGATTTGTGAACGATGAAAATACGGATCGCGGTTTTCGCATGTTTGCTATTGATGGCGCGGGTTTAACTTCACATGATGTTAAAAATAATATGACACGTGCAACCTGGATGCATATTCAAATCGAAAGTGAAAATCCAGATGGCGGCAGCAATGACATTGTCAGAGTTTATGTAGATGGTGTTTTGGTTGATACCCATACTAGTTGGGAAGATTGGCGCACTGCTTTACCGGCAACAACTCTGAGTATTTCAAGAGTGCTTTTTAGAATCAATGCATTACCTAGTGCTGAAGGCCCCTTTATCGATAATCAAGCTTTAGGTTTTTATATCGATGACTTTAGGCAATGGACATACAATGCTTCTAACCCGAGTGTCCATATTGAAGAATATAAAACAGGTTTTGAAGTTTTATAAAAAAAATTTTTTGATTAATGTTTCTGCAATGGGATTTTGTCTTTTGCGTACAGCGCTGACTAAAAAAAATTCTTCATACACCCCTTCTAATTTTCCAATTTCAATTAGAGGACTAGACGGGTAGCCGCTGGGAATAAGCCCCAGGCCTTCATGAGCCAACATTGTTTTTAAAGTGATATCTTGTGTTTCAGCAATCGTATCCACATTTATTTTACGGGTCTGAAAATAATGCTCCAAATCGTAACGTAATTTACTGTCAAAAGTAGGCATAACCACCGGCTGACCTATTAGAGATTTGGGAAAATTGTTTTTTAATTTTTTAAATTTTTGAGAACCATAAATTGATACCGCTTTTTTAGAGAGCGAGCGATGAATGAGTCCCTTCACTTCTGTTGAAGTGGGCACAAAACTGGTCACAAATAAATCAATACGATGAGCCGATAGCTCACGTAAAATTTCATCCGACTTACCTTCCATTAAACTAATTTGGCAGTTTCCAGTGGCATAGGCCTGCTTGGCCAAATTTAAAATAATTTGTTTAGGAATACTGTCGAGCGCTCCAATTTGCAGATGAGTGCGGGTTGAAATGAGCCGGTCGTTAAGGACTTCCACCATTTCGTTACCCATTTTAAAAATGCTCTGAGCATATTCCAATGCGACTTTGCCTTGTTCCGTTAAGATTAATTTTTTATGTTGGCGCTCGAAAAGGGTTATTTGCAGTGATTCTTCGAATTGCTTTAACTGTGCGCTGAGGGTGGGTTGGCCAATGTGCAATTTTTGAGCCGCTTTTGAGACAGAGCCTTCTTCGGCAATAACTTTGAAGTAATAAAGATGATGATAGTTCATCCAAGGGAACATAGATTAAGTATAGTATAAAACGATACTAAATATAATTATTATCTAATTATACAATTCAAAAAAAATGCCCATAATCAGGGCATTCAGAAAGGCAGGAGAAAATGATTTTATTTCCATTTGCAGAGTATTGGGGCTTTTACCTGGGTTTTATCGCTTTTGTTTTGGGCGTGTTAGCCCTCGACTTGGGGGTGTTCCATCGCAAAGCTCATGAAGTGTCTTTTAAAGAATCTTCGATTTGGACTTTAATTTGGATTGGACTCGCTTTAGTTTTTAACTATTTATTTTATCTTTATGTGCAAATGAAGTTTGATGCTTTAACCGCTAAACAATCTGCTCTCGAATTTTTGACGGGTTATGTCGTTGAAAAATCACTCGCCATTGATAATATTTTTATTTTTGCAGTCGTTTTTGCTTATTTTGGAATTCCTAAAAAATATCAGCACCGTATTTTATTTTGGGGCATCTTAGGAGCACTGCTTTTTAGAGCGCTGTTTATTGCGTTAGGGTCAGTGCTTATGACTTATCAGGCGATTGTGCTGGTGTTGGGAGTGTTTCTGATTTTTACCGGTTTTAAAATGTTTTTTGCCGGCACCGAAGAGCCTGATTTAAAAGACAATGTTGTGATTCGTACTTTAAATAAAATTTTTCGCATTTATCCTAAAATCGTCGATCAAAAATTCTTTTTAAAGAAAAAAGGTCTTTGGTATGTGACCCCCTTATTTTTGGCTTTGCTTTTTATTGAATTGACCGACATTATTTTTGCGATTGATTCGGTTCCTGCTATTTTTGCTTTAACCAAAGAGCCTCTGATTGTGTTTACCAGTAATATTTTTGCTATCCTAGGTTTGCGTTCGATGTATTTTATGTTGTCAGGTTTTATGGAGCGCTTTAAATACATTAAGTATGGTTTAGCAGCTGTTCTTATTTTTGTGGGCAGCAAAATGGCTTACTTAAATGATTTATTTGGCGGAAAATTTCCTATCACCTGGTCTCTTTTAATTATTGTGGGTTTAATTGGAATTTCTATTTTGTATTCACTATGGTCTTCAAGAAATGAAGCCAAAAAATAAATGAAAAGTATTTAAATAGAAGGAGGAAAATATGAAGATGACAAAAAGAATTTTCTTATTCATGGCGGTGAATCTGTTAATCGTCATTACGATTTCAACAGTTCTTTCTCTATTAGGAATTTCACCTTATCTAAGTGCGAACGGTTTAGATCCTATTACTTTAGGTGTTTTTTGTTTGGTGTGGGGTTTTGGTGGTGCTTTTATTTCATTGGCACTTTCACGCGTGATGGCAAAAACAATAATGGGCGTCAAAATAATTGATAAAAAAAATCAGGATCCTGCATTACGAGACTTAATGCATCGTGTGCATCAAATTGCTAAACGGGCTGGATTAAAAGTCATGCCGGAAGTGGGTTATTACGAAAGTCCTGAACTTAATGCATTTGCGACCGGCCCTACTCGTGATAGAGCCCTGGTTGCAGTTTCGACAGGTCTATTAGAGAAGATGAATGAAAGTGAAGTCGATGGTGTGCTTGCTCATGAAATTGCACACGTTGCCAATGGCGACATGGTCACGATGACTTTGTTGCAAGGCCTCGTAAACGCCTTTGTGATGTTTTTTGCCAGAATACTGGCTTTTGCAATCAGTCAGACCGTCAAAGAAGAACAACGCCGTTCCGTTCAGTTTATGGTTGTTTTATTGGCAGAAATTATTTTAGGAATTTTAGGCATGATTGTGGTGTCTGCTTTCTCAAGAGCTCGTGAATACCGGGCTGATGCGGGCGGCGCTAAGTTTGCCGGCCGTGAACAAATGATTGCAGCGTTAAAAAAATTAAAGCTCAACTATGATTCTCGAATTGCTCAACAGACTGAAGAACAGCCGGCACTGGCCACATTAAAAATTTCAGGAAAGGGCAGTGGTTTCATTAATTTATTTGCAACCCACCCGCCTTTGGATGATCGAATTGCTAGACTACTGACTGGAGTTTAACAATGAGCATGAAAGAAGTTTTAAGGGTCGTTCAAGGCGAGCACACCCAAGACGGCGCGGGAGTCAAAATTTACCGCATTATGGGAACTCATGAACTAAACCAGTTTGATCCCTTTTTACTTCTTGATGAATTTAAAAACGATAATCCTGACGATTATGCGGCAGGGTTTCCTCCCCACCCGCATCGCGGTTTTGAAACAGTGACTTACATGATTCAAGGTAGTTTTGATCATGCTGATTCGCGCGGCAATCGCGGACATTTGGTTTCAGGTTCTGTGCAGTGGATGACGGCAGGCAGCGGTATTATTCATAGTGAAATGCCAGCTCAAGATGAAGGCCTCGTATGGGGTTTTCAGTTATGGATTAATTTACCCAAGAAATTAAAAATGATTGAACCTTCTTATCAAGATATTTCGGCTGAAACTTTAACAGTGACTAAGCTCAACGGGGTTACCGCGAAACTGATTGCCGGGGAATATAATGGCGCGAAAGGACCGGGCGTTTCTAAATATCCGATGAGTTATTTTGATTTAAACATCGAAGCCGGTTCAGAATTTCGCTTTAAAGTGCCTGCTGGTCAAAATAGCATGGTTTATGTGATCAAAGGCACTGCTCAAATTGGTTCTAAAAAAGTGGAAGCAGAACATCTGGCTCTTTTAACTGAAGAAGGTGATGATGTGGTCATTTCGGCCAGTGAATCTTTACGCTGTCTGTTTTTCTCCGCTCAAAAAATGAACGAGTCAGTTTCGCGCGGCGGCCCGTTTGTGATGAACACGAAGGAAGAAATTTTTCAGGCTTTTGCCGATTACCAGAGTGGTAAGTTCGGTAAACTCGAAGGTTAAGATTTATTTTTCCAGTAACGCTCTGAGCATCCACGCTGTTTTTTCGTGAACGTCTAAACGCTGGGTAATTAAATCAATGGTCGCTTGATCATCGCCTTTTTCGGCTGCAGGCAAAATACTGCGGGCCGTGCGGATAGTGGTTTCATGTCCTTCAACCAAGTTTTTAATCATGTCAGTGGCTGCGGGAACATTTTTGTCTTCTTTAATAGAAGTTAATTTTCCGAACTCGCCGTATGTGCCAGGTGCAAAATCTCCCAAAGATCGAATTCGTTCTGCGACTAAATCAATTGAGTTCCACAACTCAGTGTATTGAGTCATAAACATTAAATGCAGCGTTTGAAACATGGGGCCGGTGACATTCCAGTGGTATCCATGAGTTTTTTGATAAAGCGTGTAAGTATCGGCGAGCAGTTTTTTTAAACCGTCTGCAATCGCCATTCTTTCCTTTTCGGGAATGCCAATATCAATTTTCATAAATAACCCCTTTCATCTCTAGAGATTATACCCATTAAGTCCCCTCGATACACCACTACGTGGCACTCGGGGAACGA
>CAYMKA010000100.1:0-6467 GCA_964390935.1 uncultured bacterium | reverse complement strand
TCTAGAGAAATAAATGAAACCACAGCGTAGAAAAGCCGATAAAAAGAGTGAAATGTAAGGAGTAAAAAATGTTTAGTCTAAAAACAATATTGTTGATGGAAAAAACAATCCTGCCGATTTTAAGAAGAGTATCCCAAGATTATTTGAGTATAGAAAAGGGAAAGGGTAATACGATAAATTTCTTATCTTTTGAGGAATTATTCTTGTTAGTAGAGAGACTGATAGATGTGACCCACAGAAGTCCAAAAGTAAAAATTTATTTGACTGAATATGGTTTAAATTATGACTCCACAACAGGTCTTTCTGACTTACTTACACATAATGTTTCTTTTGGAAAAACTAAGAAACTAGTTTTTATAAAAGAAAAACTGAAGTCGATAAAATGGTTTGGAAGTCGCCATTTAAAGAAAGATAACTTATCTTTGTCATTTAATATTGGGAAAAATACCTTAATAGGAATTTTTGTTTGTTTTCACAAGGAAGAAGACAGACCTAAAAAAGACGATGAATATTATGTGAGTATTGATATGCCCAGTTTTAATGTGAGTAATATCAAAAAAAATTAAAAATGGATCTTCGTCTATTTCTTATAAATCTCTAAAAAATTCTTCAAAATATTCATGCCTTGTTCGGTCATGATCGATTCAGGATGGAATTGAACGCCTTCGAGTTTTGCTTCAGCATCACGAATACCCATAATTTCTCCCTCAGTTGTCCATGCTGAAACGGTAAAACGCTCAGGCAATGATGCTTTTTCAGCAATCAGTGAATGATAGCGAGTGGCCGTAAAAGGATTGGGGATGTTTGTAAAAATACCTTTGCCGTCGTGAAGAATTTGGCTGGTTTTGCCGTGCATCAGTTTTGGGGCGCGAATCACTTTTCCGCCAAAAGCTTGGGCCATACTTTGGTGGCCTAGACATACCCCTAGAATTGGAATTTTTCCGGCGAATTTTCTTATCACTTCTAAACTAATTCCTGCTTCATTAGGAGTGCAGGGGCCTGGTGAAACGACAATGTAATCGGGTTTTAATTTTTCAATTTGGGCTGGCGTCATTTCGTCATTGCGAATCACTTTAATTTCCTGACCCAGCTGTCCCAGATATTGCACCAGGTTGTAAGTAAACGAGTCGTAATTGTCTATCATTAGTATCATTTTTTAGTCCTTTAGTTTTTGTTCGCCCCCAAATTGGGGGAGATGCCCTTTAGGGCAGAGGGGGCCTTCTACAAACACACCTTAATCAAAGCACTGGCTTTGTGAAATGTTTCTTCATATTCTTTAATTGGATCTGAATCCGCGACGATGCCTGCACCCGCTTGAATATAAACACGATTTTTAATCACCGTCATGGTGCGTAGCGTAATACATGAATCCATATTCCCGCCAAAATCAAAATAACAAACAGAGCCTGCGTAAGGTCCGCGTTGATCAGGTTCGAGCTCAGAAATAATTTCCATGGCGCGAATTTTAGGAGCTCCCGAAACTGTGCCTGCTGGAAAACAAGATTTCATTAAATCGACCGGCGTTTTATCTTTTTGAAGTTTTCCTTCTAAATTGCTGACAATGTGCATGACTTGAGAATAACGTTCGACATAATTTAAGTCAGTCGGTTTTACTGATCCGGTTTCACAAACACGACCCAAATCATTTCTTCCTAAATCAACAAGCATTAAATGTTCTGATAATTCTTTTTGATCTGCGAGAAGTTCTTTCTCAAGTTTTAAATCTTCTTCGTTTGTTTTGCCGCGCGGGCGGGTGCCTGCAATCGGTCGTAGGGTTGCAATCCCATTTTGAGAGCGCACTAAAATTTCAGGTGATGTACCGATCAGTGTGTGGCTTTCAAATTGCAAAAAGAACATATAGGGCGCAGGGTTACTTTGACGAAGCTTGCGATACAGTTCAAAAGGTTCGTCTTTTAATTCCATTTCAAAACGCTGCGATAAAACCACCTGAAAAATATCACCGGCTTTAATAAATTCTTTTGAACGGTTCACCATTTCGGTGTATTGAGATTTGGTTTGGTTCGATTTAATCAGCATCGGATTAAAACTATTTTTAATTTCTAATTTTTTAAGTACAGGAGCTGGGGCTTCTAATTTTTTGGTGATTTCTTTTATTTTCTTTAGGCCTTTTTCATAACTGCTTTTAAGAGAACTAAAAGGACTCAAGTAAACATTACAAATCACATAAATTTGATTTTCTTTGTGATCAAAAGCGACGCAGGTTTCGGTTTGCATAAAAGAACTGCGCGGTACCGAAAAAGGCTTGTTTTTGGCCAAGGGAACTTTTTCAATATCAGTGATTGATTCATAGGCTAAATAACCAACAAGCCCGCCATGAAAGGGCGGCAGTCCAGGAACATTGGCTGTTTTAATGCCATCTAATTGTTTTTGGATGTTATTAAAAATATTTTTTTCATTTTTAATAATTTTTTTGGGATCAATTCCGATAAAAGAATATCTTGAGAATACATTGTCTTTTTCGGCTGACTCTAATAAATAAGAATTTTTGGTGCGCAGTTTTAAAAATGCCGTAATAGGGGTTTCTTCATTGCTATTTTTTTGACTGGCAATTTTTACAAAAAGCGGAATAACATTAAAGTCTTTAGTTAGTTTTTTAAATTCTTCGAAGTTGAGATTAATTGCTTCCATGATCATTCCTTTCAAAAATGGCTGGGCGCCAAAAGTTATTTTGGATTAGGCCCGCCAATAAGAATGAAAGGTTTGAACTGCTGACATCTCCAGATTCTAAACCAAAGCTTTCGTTTAAAAAACGGGGGATTAACTATTTTTTTGATTTCTCGCGGGACATTTCGGTTGTTTCGGCAATCACAATCACTTTGTTATGGGAAATATCCAAAATAAATTGAAGGTAGTGATATTTTTTAATTAATTCTTTATTAAAGTCAGAAAATACAGCGGTTTTCTTTTCGTGATCGAAGGATGACTGTAAATCGATGGTGTATTGTAATTTGCCGTTAGCGGTTTCGGGCTCTTCGGTAATGCCAGAAACTTTTTGGCCAGCTTCCCAATGATCTAAAAAATCAGCAACGGTGATGACGCTTTTAGGGAATTTTTTGAGAAGTTCTCTGTTTTCTAAAAAACTAACTTGAGAAGCCTTTTCTGTTTTTCTTTCACAGGTAAACAAACTGCTGAGTGCCAAGAAAACAACCAGTATTTTCGTGAGAGAGAATGAAGTGGATTCTGCAGAAACTTTTAAATTAATCATTAAGTGCTCCTTACCGCTCTATATTAATTTAATAAATCTCCTTTTTCCAACTTTTAAAACACCTGTCTTTTTAAGAAGTAAGTTTTCATCTGTAAGGACTTCGCCGTCTAAGCTCACCGCATTTTGAGCAATCAGGCGGCGAGATTCACCGTTAGAGGGACTTAGTTTTAAAGCAGTAATCAATTTAAAAAGAGGCAATGTTGAATCTAGTTTTGCCGTTTCAATATCTGCCGGCACACCGTCACCACTAAATACATTTAAAAAATTATCTTTTTCTTTATTGGCAGCGGCTTCACCGTGATACAGACGCACAATTTCACTGGCTAATTTTAATTTGGCATCGCGGGGATGATCTTTTTTATCAAATTTTAAATCGGTAAAGTACGCGTAGTACTTTGGCATGATGTCATCGGGAATCGACATCGCTTTACCAAACATTTCACTGGGCGCTTCTTCGATGCCAATATGATTCTTAAGTGACTTCGACATTTTTTGTTTGCCGTCAGTGCCTTCAATAATAGGGTAAGTAATAATGGCCTGTGGTTCTTGTCCAAAAGCTTCCTGAAGTTGTCGGCCCATTAGCAAATTAAATTTTTGATCTGTTCCCCCCAGTTCTAAATCAGCTTTTAAGAAAACTGAGTCATAACCTTGTAAAAGCGGATATAAAAACTCGTGCAAGCTGATCGGTTGCTCCCCGTGAAAGCGTTTTTTAAAGTCATCCCGTTCCAACATGCGAGCCACTGTCTGCTGAGCCATCAGTTTTATCAAATCTTGGGGTTTTAACTTGTCGAGCCAGTGACTGTTATAAACCACCGTGGTTTTTTTCTCGTCTAAAATTTTAAAAACCTGTCTTTGATAAGTTTTGGCATTGGTCATGACTTGCTCAGGGGTTAATTGAGGTCTGGTTTCAGATTTTCCAGTCGGATCGCCAATTTGTGCAGTGAAATCTCCAATTAAAAAGATAATTTCATGGCCCAGTTCCTGCCATTTTCGTAAAACTCTCAAAATAACGGTATGTCCCAGGTGTAAATCGGGGGCAGAAGGGTCGGCGCCAAACTTGATTTTAAGCGGTTTGCCTTTTTTAAGTTTTTTTTCAAGTTCAGGGAGTGGAATCACTTCTTCAGAACCGGCGATTAGTGTTTTTAAATCGGTCACAGCCATTTACCCCACATATATATAGTACGAAAATAAAAAGGTCGCAGGTATACTAACACGAGCCAAAATGCTGAGAAAATTTAATGAATATGGATCATTTCGCGGAATCAAAAGAACCGGTTACGGTTTTTCGATGCGCAGTGCTCGCCGACAACAACGCAATAAGCAATTTCGCAAATTATTTCGCATGGGATTAATTGGCTGTGGCATTCTATTTGTTTTTGGCATCATTGTTTTTATTCAAATGTTATTCCAACTTCCTGATGTTGAATTAATTAACACTTTTGTTCCTAATGAAACCACTAAAATTTATTCTGCGGACGGAGTAGTGCTCGCAGAACTTCATCAGGAAGAAAATCGAATTATTGTTCCGACTGAAAAAATGTCACCTTATTTGAAGGCGGCAGTTCTTGCATCAGAAGATTCTCGTTTTTATCAGCACTATGGCATTGATCCTAAAGGGATTTTTCGCGCAGGACTTTCTAATATTGTGCAGCGTGGTGCCGCCCAAGGGGGTTCGACGATTACGCAACAGTTAGCACGCAATATTTTCTTATACAAAAAGAAAAAATTAATTCGTAAGGTCGCCGAAATTATTCTCGCTCTACAAATCGAACGTCGTTACACTAAAGACGAAACTTTAGAAATATATCTTAATCAGGTTTATTGGGGACACAATGCGTATGGGGCAGAGTCTGCCGCTCTGGCTTATTTTGGAAAATCCGCCAAAGAATTAAATTTGGCAGAGTCTGCAACTTTGGCAGGACTGTTACGTGCGCCAGAACTATTTTCTCCATTTAGAAATCCGTCTTACACCAAATGGAGAAAAGATTTGGTGTTATCGCGTATGCTTGAAGTCGGTTACATCACTAAAGAGCAATATTATGCAGCTAAAGACACGGCCATTAATTTAGCGACACGTAAAACACTGCGTTATAAAGCGCCTTATTTTTCTTCTTATGTAACGAAGCAGTTGGTGAAATTGTTTGGCGAAGAAGTGGTCTTTACTCAGGGATTAAAAGTTTATACCTCTCTTGATTACCGCATGCAAAAAGTGGGTGAAGAAGTCGTTGAAAATATTATCGAAGAAGGTCTGCGTCCGGCGTGGGTCGGTGCAGAACTTGTGCCCAGTCTTAACTACTCTCAAGCCGCTCTACTTAGTGTGGAGCCTGAAACCGGTTATATCAAAACCTGGGTGGGTGGTCACGATTTCGTAAATGCGGAATACGATCACATTGTTCAGGCTTTCCGTCAGCCCGGTTCTTCGTTTAAGCCTTTTATTTATTACACTGCTCTTGAAAATGGTTTATCTCCCGGAACAGTCATGGAAGACGCTCCAGTTACTTTTAATACCATCGAAGGGGCTTATGGTCCCACCAACTACACCAAAGATTACAAAGGCATGATGACTTTGCGTAGGGCGTTAGAAATGTCAATTAACGTCATTGCTGTGAAAGTTTTAGATTTAGTGGGGCCCGATAAAGTAATTGAAAACTGTCGAAAGATGGGAATTAAAAGTTATCTGCAGCCGGTTCTCTCCCTGGCCTTGGGTTCTAACGAAGTGAATATTTTAGAAATGACCACTGCCTACGGAGTTCTGGCAACGGGTGGAGTCAAAGTTGATCCTGTTTCAATTTTAAAAATTGAAGATCGTAACGGAAATGTTTTATTTGAACATACCATCTCCCAAAAAAGAGTTCTAAACGCCAACATTGTGGCGCTGCTGATCGACATGATGCGCGGGGTAGTGCTCCGAGGCACCGGTACGGCGGCGGCACTTAATGATCGTCCTGTGGCCGGTAAAACCGGAACCACCGGCGATTATCGTGACGCGTGGTTTATTGGGTTTACTCCACAGCTTGTGACAACGACCTGGGTCGGTAATAACGACAACTCGCCAATGCAGAAAACTACCGGGGGCTTGGTACCGGCTAAAATGTGGAAACAGTTTATGGAAAAAGCGGTGCAAGGCATGCCCATCCGCTATTTCCCTTATCCAGGCGGTTTAGTTCGTCAGCGCATTTGTTTAGATTCGGGGCTGCTCGCAAACGTGTTTTGTCCTGCGGATCGTGTTGTGGAAGAATTA
>CAYMKA010000099.1:0-6475 GCA_964390935.1 uncultured bacterium | reverse complement strand
CTAAAATCAACATTCCAATATATGAGTCATAGCCTGGTAAAGTGTATTTAGTGGCATCACCGAAAAATGCCTTTGAGAAACCGACGCCAAGATAAGGATAAATGCTATCTTTTTTAGTTTCAAAAGGAGTCCAATAAAGTTTTGAACCCAAAATAAAAGGCACAGGCGAATCCCAGCTCCCGCCCAATCCCATTAAAAATGCCAAAGAAAAATTTTCGTTGAAAAAATATTTATGCTGGGCTGCAACTCCTCCGGCTGTTCCATATTTATCTTTGTAAGACATAAATTCTAATGTCAGTTGAGACTCTCGATTGCCTTTAGGTTTTGCCTCAGCAGCAGTTAAAGAGGCATTAAATATAAAAATTAAAAAAAGAATGATAACGATAATTTTTTTCATCAGATGTTATTAAATATTTTGGCAAACTTTCTCAGCCATTTCGGTAGTGCGAACTTTGTCGCAGCCAAATGAATAAATATCGGCTGTACGGTAACCTGCATCTAATGTTTTTTGAACTGCCTGTTCAATATTTTTTGCTGGTTCTTCCATTTTTAAACTGTAACGAAGCAGCATCGCGAGCGATAAAATTTGTGCAATAGGGTTTGCAATGCCTTTTCCAGCAATGTCAGGAGCTGACCCGCCGCTGGGTTCATAAAGTCCAAACGAACTGCCGTTAATTGAAGCAGAAGGCAGCATCCCCAGAGATCCTGCAATCATCGAGGCTTCATCTGACAAAATATCGCCGAACATATTGGGGCATAACATCACATCAAATTGTTTGGGATTACGAATGAGCTGCATTGCTGCGTTATCAACATACATATGGGTCAGTTCGATATCAGAATAATTTTTATGAACTTCAGTAACTATTTTTCGCCAGAACACCATGCTCGATAAAACATTGGCTTTATCAATCGAAACTACTTTTTTCTTACGACCGCGTGCGACTTCAAAAGCGACTTTAGCAATGCGCTCAATTTCATGTTTTTGATAAACCATCGTGTCGAGACCGTGATTGTCATCGATGACTTTAGGTTGTCCGAAATAAACATCGCCGGTTAATTCACGCAACACCAAAATATCAAGGCCGCCTTCTAAAACTTCGGGTTTTAAAGTTGAGCTATTAATCAGTGCCGGATAAACACGAGTCGGACGTAGGTTCGCAAATAAATCAAACATTTTTCGAAGGGGCAGTAATGCGGCACGTTCAGGTTGCTGTTCGGGAGGAAGTTTTTCCCATTTCGGACCCCCAATCGATCCAAACAAAATGGCGGCACTGGCTTTACATAAATCAATTGTTTCTTGGGGAAGCGCATGACCTTTTTTATCGATGGCAATTCCGCCCACAAAAGCTTCTTTTAAATTTAGGCTTAAATTATATTTTTTTTGAATAACCGATAAAACTTTTAAAGCGGCCTCCATTACTTCGGGGCCGATGCCATCACCCGATAGCACCGCAATTTGATGGTTCATATTCTAGAGTAAACCGTTGCCACCGGATCGCTATAAACTTTTTTCCAACCATATTTTTGAGAGAGCACTTGGTTGAGAGGCGAAGGGGTTTGAAGAAGGGTCCAACTAATTTCATATTTATCTAAAACTTTTTCATATCCAGGAAGTCCATTAACTGCTTCACGGTATTCTTCTAAAAAGGCGGTGCGGTGAACATCGTTACGCCCATCAATAAATACTTTGGTTTGAGGATAAAGTTGTTGAATCAGGTAGCCGCCCCAAGCGTAATCATTTAAACCCTTCGATTCTAAAAGACGGGGCTGTGATTTTAAAAATTCCACCGCATCGATAGGTAATTTAGAAGAATCTAAATTAAATAATTTGGGCGTGAACATACCATATATCAAACAACCCACCGCTACGATTAAAAAGAAAACTTTTTTGTTGAGATGTTGTTCGAGCATTAAGAATTTAGGAGATTCGTTAATAAAAAATTTACGAAGACCTTTAATGATCGGCTGAATAACTCGAACATTTTTTTTGATTAAGTAATTATTCCATTCTTGAAGAGCCAAACTGAAATGAGTGCCAAAAAGCACCAGAGTGGTCATTACAAAAAATGGAATGTGCCTTACTGATTTAAGGGCTAAAAACATAAAAGGCAGAGAAATAATAATTTGAGTCATGTCTTTTTCTTTTCTGGAAAAAGCAAGGCTGAAAAAGAGCATTAACAAATAAATGACAAAAAGCGGTGCATGATGAAAGTTAGCGCCCACCCATTCGTTTACATACTGTTCGCTGGGTAAATCGCCATTTAAATATTGAAAAGGATAAAACAATGCATCCACGCCATAGGGAGTTAAAAACGAAACCAGCAGACAAATAATACTGATCAATACTAAATGTTTAAAACGTTGAGGCTGCATGCGGTTGGGCAGGTTGTAGAGCAGCTTGATTCCTTCTGATAGACAAAATAAAAATAATAACAGCAGCCCCGCTATAAAGCCGCTGTGCAAATTAACCCATAGCACAAAAATAAGCGGTAACCACCAGGCCTTGGCCTTTTGATTACGACGATATTTCTGCAAGATTAATAGAGTTGTTGAGAAAAGGAGTAATGAAAAAAGATGAGGACGCGGTGTCCAAACTGCAGCAGTAGTTAAGAATACAAAAAAACTCACTGCTAAACTCATAAATACACTGATTTTGGCTTTGAGTAATCTTTGGAACCATTGATAAATCAAAATACCGATAATCAGAGCATTGGTAAAAGCAATTAATGGCAACTTACCGACTTTATAAAGAACTGCAAAAATAATTTGAGACAGCCATTCATGGTTAATCCAATCCACTCCCCCGTGGGTAAAAGAATAAGGGTCGGTGTAAAACAACTGGTGGTTTTGCAGCATCAGCTGACCTGTTTTTAAATGCCAAAATAAATCGAATTCTTTTAATGGACCGAAATTAAAAAAAACATGAATAAATAAAATGACAGCTAAGAGATCAATAAGAGAAGGAATCACCCATGTGATCCAGCCTCGAAAAAAATTTGCTCTGAGTGCCATTCGCCGATTATACTAAAAATGCTAAAACAGGAGTGCTGACCCATGATGAAAATTAATAAAAGAAAAGGCCAGGGACTAGTGGAGTATGCATTAATTGCTTCTCTTATTGCGATTGCCGCCATTGTCGCCCTTACGTTTCTAGGGGGACGGGTTTCTAACTTGTTTAACACGGTAGGCAACTCTCTATTATAGTAAGTCGTCAGCTCAATATTTTGCACCCAAAAGCAATTTCGTTCGATCTATAGTTAGGTAATAAATGAGGATTTAATAATGACCCAGTCTCATGATTTTTTAGCTCTCGAATATGACGAACTCCACAAAATCTTTGAAGAAGAGTCCATCCCTCGTTTTCGTTTAGATCAGGTTTGCCATTGGGTTTATCAAAAAAATGTTTTTGAATTTGAACACATGAGCTCTCTTTCTAAAGAGTTGCGCGATCAGCTGGGGAAGTTGTTTTTTATCCGCATGCCTAAAGTTTTGCATCGTCAGATTTCAATCGACACCACCCGCAAGTTTTTATTAGAAGTCCAAGATGCCAAGACAATCGAAATGGTGATTCTCAATGATGATGGCCGTAAAACACTTTGTATTTCGTCTCAAGTGGGTTGCGGCATGGGCTGCCGTTTTTGCGCGACAGGCACCCAAAAACTAGAACGCAACTTAAAAGCCAGTGAAATTGTGGGCCAGTTTTTAACCGCTCAAAAAGAAACCGAAAAAGTCTCTAATATTGTGTTTATGGGTATGGGTGAACCGCTGGCCAATTACGACAATGTTTTAAAAACGATTCGCATTTTGAGTCACCCTAAAATGTCTGTTTTTTCACAACGTCGGATTACTGTTTCAACTTCTGGTTTGGTTCCAAAAATTCGTCAGTTGGCTGAACAAGAACTCCAAATTACTTTGGCCATTTCTTTATCGGCAACAATCAATTCGCTTCGAGATGAAATTATGCCCATCAATAAAACTTATCCACTGGGAGAACTGCGTGCAGCGGCTATGGATTACGTTGATAAAACTGGCCGAAAAGTCACTTTTGAATATGTGCTTTTGGATGGTGTAAATACCCATAAACAAGAAGCCCGCGGGATCGTGAAATTTATTAAAGGTATTCGCTGTAATGTGAATTTAATTCCTTATAACCCGTATGAGGGCTCGCCTTACAAAACACCCAGTCCTGCCACAGTGAAAGAATTTAGAAATATTTTAGAAGCCGAGGATGTTCCGGTTGTTGTGCGTTACCGACGTGGCGTTGATATTGATGCAGCCTGCGGTCAATTACGGACCAAGATTAATAACAAACCCAAAGAAATCCAGGCCCCTTCCGTCCCCTAAAGGGGAAACTTAGTATTTCAAAATAAAATTCTTTTTTAAATGTTTTTCACCCCCTTCAGGGGGTTGGGGGGCCTCATCAAAAACTTGAATATCGTTTCGTAAAAAGACTGGCGTCTGTTAAATTTTTCCTATCAGTTAAACATTAAAGAAATGAAACTGATAACCATTTACGGGGGGTTCAAAAAATGGAAAAACTAACAGACAGACAGAAAGAGGTTTACGATTTTTTAGTCGCCGAAACCAGAGATAAAGGTTATCCACCTTCTATCCGCGAAATCGGAAAGGCTCTCGGGATTTCGACTTTAAAAGGCGTGACCTGCCATTTAGAAGCTCTCGAACGTAAAGGTTTTATTGACCGCAACTCTTCAGCTCGCGGAATTAAAATCAATTTCTTAGAAGATTTATTTTTATCAACTCATATTATTAAATTGCCTTTGATCGGCCAGGTTGCTGCAGGCAAACCGATCCTTTCAGAACAAAGTATCGAAGAATACATTTCAGTTCCTAAACACATGGTGGGTGCAAACACTCAAGGCGCTTACTTACTGCGTGTTAAAGGTGACTCGATGATTGATGACGCTATTTTCGACGGCGACATCATTATTGTGCGCTCGGGTCTTCAAGCGAATAACGGTGACATTGTCGTGGCTGTGATTAACGGAGAAGCGACTGTAAAACGTTTTTACAAAGAAAAATCAAAAGTTCGTTTACAACCTTCTAACGATAAATATGAACCCATTATTGTAAAAGAAGATTTTCAACTTGCTGGAAAAGTAATTGGTTTAATGAGAGGCGAAGGATCTTTCGGAATGAAAGGTAATTTAAGAGCCGCTTAATTTTTGTAAATAAAAATCCCGTCCTTTTGTCACATGCCATGAGAGCGAAAGGACGGGATCATTTTTTCTAAGAGTAATTGAAAATTATCTTGTTTCGTAAAGTCCCAAAATTCCAGAACTGCTTTGAGTGCCAAATAACGTACGAATATTCGAAATTTTTTGTCCCAAGCCAAAATCTAAAGTTTCAAAGTTCATATTAAAAGAATAAATCATTAAATCTTGTCCGCCAGCCAACCCAAGGCGAGTGAGAGTACGTCCTGGCATCGCGGGGTAAGAAATTCCATTTTCGATTTTGGCGTCGCTGCCTAAAGTTTGTCTTAAATCAATATTGACCATATTTTCTTTTTTTTCTGAAATCAGGCGGCTTTCTAATCCAAAAATAAATTGATTATTTTCGACACCGATATAGGCCTTGGTCATATGCGCATGGGTGGGCATAAAGGTTCCAACCAAAAGCAGTCCTAACAAAACTAAAATAGCGATTTGTAAACTTTTCATACCAATTAATCGGTATGCAGATTCAAAAGTTTCACATAACAGAAAAAATGGGTAAGTCTATTGTTCCTGTCTGATGAGGAGATAATGGGTTAAATATTTCTGAGCTGCTTTTTGAATGTCTTTTGCTGTAATGGCATCAATTTGTTTTTCATAATCGTCATCAAAAGCGGCCTGTAAACCTACGTTTTCATATAAACCTAAGTACCATGCTCTTTGACTGGTCATTTGATGATCCATCAAAAACTTTGATTTGAGATGAGTTTGCGCAGCCTGCAGTTCACTTTCAGAAACAGGTTTATTTTTTAAGTCGTTTACAATTTTTAAAAATAAGTGAGGGAATTCTTTTTTGGCTTTGGGGTCAACCGTAATATAAAGCACAAATTGAGAACCTTCTTTGCGCAGCGGATAAAAACTGCCTAGCGCATAACCCAGCCCTTTGGCTTCTCTAATTTGTGAAAAAATTCGGCTGGACGATTTGCCTCCCAAAATATTATTTAAAACTTGCAGGGTTACAAAATCTTTAGAAGCACCCGATGGTGCTGAATAAGCCATTAAAAAGTTTACGGCATTCATTTTTTGCTTGAGAACGATGGTTTTGTTTTGCAATTTTGCATTTGTTTTAAAGGTTTTTATTTCAACGTCTTTCCCCCAACTTCTTAGTGCATTAGTTAAAGTTTGTTTTGTTTTTGCCCAATTAAAATTTCCCACCACCCTGATACTGAGGGGAGTCTTTGAAATTGTTTGAGTATAAAAACTTTGCACATCTTCTGTTGTTAATGCCGTCATGGTCGTGG
>CAYMKA010000098.1:0-6585 GCA_964390935.1 uncultured bacterium | reverse complement strand
TTTAACTTAGGTAAAAGATCAGCTAATTCATCAATTTCAAATTGACCATCACCATATTCTAAAGTGGCCTGGCGGAAACCACTTATTAAAGCTGCACCGTAACCCAAGTTTTTTTCATGATTAATCAATCTAATTTCAGGAAAGAGCACACACATTTCTTTAACAATTTGAGCGGTTTTATCTTTACTACCATCATTAACGACAAGTATTTCAAAACGATTAATGTGTCGTTTACAAAATTGATGGGTTTTGTTTAATAAAGCACGAATATTAGCTTCTTCGTTGTAACAAGGAAAAAAAATACTCAGTTCCGTCATAAATTAATTAAAACTATCACGAATCGCACAAAGGAAACACTGGTTTTGTTATGATTCAACCAATGAAACTCTCCATCATTCTACCCTTATATAACGAAGAAGAATCATTAATCGAACTACAACAAAAATTGGAAAATTCGCTTTCAAATTTTGACCACGAAATCATTTACATCAACGATGGCAGTCGTGACCAAAGCGAAAAAATCTTAAATGAAATTAAAAAAAAGAATGCCAATGTCAAAGTGATCCATTTTTACCGCAATTACGGCCAAACGGCCGCCATGGATGCCGGTTTTAAAGCGGCTACCGGCGATTTGCTGATCCCCATGGACGCTGACCTGCAAAATGACCCAGCCGATATCCCTAAACTCGTTGAAAAAATTAAAGAGGGTTTTGATGTGGTTTCAGGGTGGCGTAAAAAACGACGCGACAACATTATCCGCGTTCTGCCGTCGATGTTTGCCAATGGACTGATCGCTAAAGTGACCAGACTTCCATTGCATGATTTGGGCTGCAGTTTGAAAGCCTACAAGAAAGAATTCTTGGAAGGCGTTCATCTTTATGGAGAGATGCATCGTTTTATTCCGGTCTATGCTTTCTGGAATGGTGCACGCATCGGCGAAATTGAAGTCAATCACCATGCCCGCAGTTATGGGCATTCTAAATACGGTTTTTCGCGTATTTGGAAAGTGCTCTTAGATCTACTCACCGTTAGTTTTTTGGGAAATTATTCCAGCAAACCGATTTATTTTTTCGGCAAAATTGCTTTTGGCAGTTTTTGTCTGGCGATTTTAGATTTTCTATTTGTGATTTACCGTTCGGTTTTTTTGGGCGGAAATTGGATCAGTCCTTTAATTTTTGTGGGCTTCTTTTTTGCGGGGCTGGCGGTGCAATTTTTATTTTTTGGCATTTTAGCTGAAATCATGATTCGCACTTTTTATGCCTCAGAGCAAAAAATGAATTACCGAATAAAACCCGAACAAAAAATATAATGTGCGGCATCGTCGGTATTTATAGTTCTCAAGCCAAAGACCGCACACCTGAAATATTAAATAAAATGAAGGACGCCATTCGGCACCGTGGACCGGATGACGAAGGTTCTTATTTTGACGGCCCTATAGCGTTAGGTCATCGCCGATTATCAATTATTGATTTATCAACCGGCAAACAGCCAATCAGCAATCAAGACCAAACCCTCACCACCGTTTTTAACGGCGAAATTTATAACTTTCAAAGTATTCGTGAACAGTTAAAAGAATATTCGTTTCAAACCCACACCGACACCGAAGTGCTCGTGCATTTTTACGATCAAAAAAAAGAAAAGATGCTTGCCGACTTAAACGGCATGTTTGCTTTCGCGATTTGGGATAAAAAGCAAAACGAATTATTTATCGCCCGCGACCGCTTGGGCATAAAGCCTTTGTATTATTATTTTAAAGACGGTCTCTTTATATTCGCTTCTGAAATCAAGGCGCTTTTAAAACATCCCGCGGTCAGCCGTGATTTGTCTTTTCAGGCTATCTCTCAATATTTTGCTTTCGACTATGTGCCGGCACCGCTGACCATTTATGAAAATATTTTCAAACTGCCTGCCGGACATTTTATAAAAATCAAAAAAAATCAAATGCAAATAAAAAAATACTGGGAACTGCCTGTTCCCAACGCCTCGTCGTTAAGCTACCTCGAGGTCAAAGAGCAGTTAAAACAAAAATTAACAGACTCCATCAAACAAATGCTTATAGCCGATGTGCCGCTGGGAATTTTTTTAAGCGGCGGTATTGATTCGACGCTGATTACCCAGCTGGCCGTGCAGGATTTAGGGATCCGTCCCAATACTTTTTCTATTGGATTCGAAGATACCAGTTTTGACGAAAGTTTTTTTGCACAAAGTGCCGCTGAATATTTTAAAACACAGCATCATCACCAGGTTTTTTCAGCCGGGGCGCTTTTAAATCTGCTGCCGGAAGTGATTTCCAAAATGGATGAACCGTTTGCCGACCCGTCGCTGTTACCTACTTATTTACTGTCTCAATTTGCTTCCAAAAACGTCAAAGTGGTTTTAGGCGGCGATGGCGGTGACGAAGTTTTTATCGGTTACCCGACATACCTGGCCCATCAATATGCCCAGCAATACAAAATAGGGTGGGATCTGGCAGCCCCGTTATTGAGTAAATTAATTCATTATTTGCCCGTTTCCCACAATAATATCAGCCTCGATTTTAAAATTAAGTCTTTTTTAAGAGGCTATCAAGATAAAACCCCTTATCGGCATGTAATTTGGATGGGCGGCTTTAGCCCTGCTGAATTAAAGCAATTACTCAAAGATCCAGAGCCAACGACCGGGCCCGTTCAAATTGCAGAGATAAACCAGATTTCTGATGTGGTTCGCAAATTTGGTTATTTGGATACCAAACTTTATTTGCAGGATGACATTTTAAAAAAATTAGACAGCGCCACTATGATGGCCTCTATTGAAGGCCGGGTCCCTTATTTAGATCACACAGTCGTTGAGTTTGCATCGACTATCCCGACGTCTTATTTACTAAAAGGTTCGACCACTAAATATATTTTAAGAGATTTACTGGATCCGCAGCTGAAAAACACCATTATCAAACGGCCCAAAAAAGGTTTTGGCATTCCCGTTTCTAAGTGGATTAACAAAGAACTCAAAACAGAGTTCGATGAAGTGTTTTCGGAAGCAAACTTAAAAAAAATTGAGTTTCTCGATTACCGTTTTATTCAGAAGTTACTGCAGGAACACCGCAGTTTAAAGTTTGATCACCGCAAACGGCTGTGGAGTCTGTTTATTTTTCTGCGTTGGCTGCAGAAGGTATGATATCCAAATGCTGAGAGTAAAAAACTCATTTATCTACGCCTTCACCCTCATTCTCATGGATACGATACTCGTCGTTGCTGCTTTTTTTATTTCATTTCAAATTCGCAATGCTTATTATCTAATCAAAATCGGAGAAGGGCCCATTGCTATTGAACGCTACTATTGGCTCATCCCGATTCTCGTCGCTGCGCACGTAGCAACCATGGCTTTTACAGGAGTTTATTACTCAAGCCGCAGACAACTTTATTTGGCAACCAGTATGCAAGTGATTCAGGGTGTTGTTTTAGGAGGATTACTTTCGGCCTCCTTTGTTTTTTACTCAAAATCTCAATTACTGTCTCGGTTGTATTTTGCGCTGTTTTCGGCCATCACTTTGCTTTTAATGCTTTTGGCACACAATGCAGTGGTTTATTTACTAGGCTGGCTGCATCGTCAAGGATTTCATCAGCGCAGAGTTTTAATTGTTTCTAACCCTAAAAAAATTGAAAGAGCCTTGGCCTTATTCAAAAAGCAGCCCCAGTGGGGCTTTATGCCCGTCGGCTATTTAAGTGCACTTAATCAGGTTCAAGAAAAAAAAGCGGCGGGGCTGTTGTGTCTCGGAAAATATTCTGAAGCCGAAAAAGTCTTTGAATCGCACATTATTGATGAAGTTTTTTTTAATGTGGCCGCCAGTGATTTAGAAAAAATTCAACCTATCATCGAACTTTGTGAAATTCACGGAGCTCCTTTTCATTTTTATTCAGATATTTTGCCTGTGAAATACTCAAAACCTCGTTTAGATTTTTTTCTAGATGAACCCATTTTGAGTTACTACCGCCGCTATTTATCGATGGATCAAAAAATAATCAAAAGAAGTTTAGACCTCATAGGAGGGTTGATTGGTTCTCTCTTAACATTACTGATCACGCCCATTATTTTTATTTTGATTAAGTTCGAAGATCGCGGGCCTATTTTTTTTGTGCAGCAACGGGTCGGGGTGAACCGCCGGCCTTTTTATGTGATTAAATTTAGAACCATGCGCGTCGACGCTGAACAAATTCGAAAAAACCTCGAAGATAAAAATGAAATGAAGGGCAATCTCTTCAAAATGAAAAATGATCCCCGCATCACTAAAGTTGGAAATTTTTTGCGCCGTACGAGTCTGGACGAATTTCCGCAGTTTTTTAATGTGCTGCTGGGACAAATGAGCTTGGTCGGCCCCAGACCACTCCCGCTCAGCGACATGACCAAATATGACAGTCATCACTACAGACGATTGCGGGCTAAACCTGGTCTGACTGGTTTTTGGCAGGTCCGTGGTCGTAATAAAATTGTTTCTTACGAACGTATGGTCGAGCTCGATAACCGTTATATCGACTACTGGTCTATAGGATTAGATCTCAAAATTATCTGGCAGACCCTTAAAATTTTATTGCTCAAAAAAACAGGTTATTAATGTAAAATCGGTTTAGTGGGACTAAGCCTTAATTTTCTTTTAATATTTATTGCTGCCATCCCGCTTTTGGGATTACCCGGTCACATCTTCCTTCGTCCACTGCCAGATTTAATGTTGTTAGGAGTCCTATTCACTTGGATTTATTTTTCAATAAAAAATAAATCGCTATTTTTTACGTCTAGTCCATTAAAAAGCTGGTTATGGGGCTTTATCGCCGTCAGTGCATTTTCAGGATTATTCGCCATTCAAACTGATTTATGGCTGGGCAATATTCTTGGACTTTTAGTAGGCCTTTTATTTTTAAATATTTTCAGAGTCGTCATTAAAGATGAAAAAAACCATCAAAAAATTATTGATGCGTCTTTGATCGGAGCCGCTTTAGCTTGTTTTTTTGGATTACTGCAATTAGCTCTATTTGCGAAGTGGCTGCCTAAGTGGAGTTATTTTGAATTTTTATGGAGCCAAGGTCGTCTGCCGCGTTTGTCTGCCAGCTTTATTGACCCTTTAAATTTTGCGGCTTATCTGGCGATTGTTTATCCGTTTTTATTAGTTAAGACTTTTGAAGAAAATAAATGGTATTGGAAAGTCTTAATGCTTATCACTTTATTTTGCGCCATCATGACACAGGGGCGTTCATTATTAGCAGCAATTACTGTGAGCACTGTCATCGTGGCATGGTTCTTAAAAAAATATGCTAAGCCAGCCCTTTACTTTTGTATTGCTCTCCTCGTTATTTTATACGGACTGACACCCGAAAATTTGGCCCGCATTCAACCTCAACTCGCAAAGGCCAATAATACTTTAGGCCGCGGCTATGATGATTTATACGGAAAAAAAATATTTTTATCTTCCAGCGATAGACAATTAATGCTTAGAGAAGGTAAGGATTATTTAATAAAAAATCCGATGGGTATTGGAGCAGGAAATTCAGCCAGAGAGTTACCCGTGAAATATCAAAGTCAGTGGGGCAAGGGCACGCCCGGCCCGCACAATATTTTTCTAGGCTTTGCAATTGAACTGGGCTGGTTAGGTGGCATTTTCTTTTTAAGTTTTATGCTTTGGATTTTATTTCGACTCGGAGCCATTCTGTTTAATATGCGCAAACAAAAAAAATGGCCTGCACATTATTTATCCCGAGTGGCAATCTTTGCTTCTTTTATTGGCTTTTTGGTTTACCATCAATTTGTCGACAGCTACACCATCACGCCCAATGTTTTTTATTTTTGGATTTTACTGACGCTAATCAGTCAAATAATAGATAAGGAGTTTTCTCAATGAAAATTGCTATTTTTGGAACGGGCTATGTAGGTCTTGTGACCGGCACTTGTTTTAGTGAGATGGGTAATCAAGTCACCTGCGTAGATATCGATGAAGCAAAATTAAAAAAGTTAGCCAAAGGCGAGTCACCCATTTATGAACCCGGTCTTCACGAATTGTTAGAAAGAAATATTCGTGAAAAACGCTTGAGTTTTACCAGCGACGCGCGAAGCGCGATAGAAAATGCCGGCATTATTTTTATTGCCGTCGGAACTCCACAGGATGACGCGGGCAACGCTAACTTAAAGTTTGTCATGCAGGTAGCCGAAACCATCGGCCAATATGCTAACAACGAAAAAATTATTGTCACTAAAAGCACCGTGCCGGTGGGCACATCTGAAAAAGTTTTAGAGACTGCCAATAAAAAATCAAAATTTGTTCATATGATTGCGAATAATCCTGAGTTCTTAAAAGAAGGGGATGCCATTAAAGATTTTATGTATCCCGACCGCGTGGTGATTGGCCATCAAGTCCCTAAAGTATTTGAAACAATGAAAAGTTTATACGAGCCCTTCTTTAGAAAAGAAAGTAGTCATATTGTAGGCATGGATATTCGTTCCAGCGAACTTACAAAATATGCTGCCAATGCTTTTTTAGCGACCAAAATTTCATTTATTAACGCCATGGCCATTTTGTGTCAGCAAGTCGGTGCCGATATTCGCAAAGTCCGTGAGGGGATG
>CAYMKA010000097.1:0-6594 GCA_964390935.1 uncultured bacterium | reverse complement strand
ACAGCGTTATGTGGAAAAAACTCACGAAATTCAGCGCACAGTTGAGCGGCCAGAGTTTTATTGGGCGCTAAAATTAAAGTTGGTTTTTGAACCTTTTGAATGACATTAGCAATCGTAAAAGTTTTTCCTGATCCTGTTACTCCCAGTAAAATTTGATGCTTCAAATTTTTTTTAATGCCCTCAGCTAGTTTTTCAATCGCAGCGGGCTGGTCGCCATCGGGCTTAAAAGGACTAACGACTTTAAATTTGTTATCGATAAGGTTAAACACAGTCTCCAGTTTACAATTTATTAGTTAATTGATCGATTTTCTTATAAAGTTCTTCTATCTTCCCGTTATTTAAAATCACTTCATCGGCTTTTGAAATATAGTCCTTGATCGGATTGGCCGAAAGTCTTTTTAAAATTTCATCAGTTTTGAAACCTTTCTTCTGCAGGCGAGCAATGATTTCTTTTTCAGGGGCATCAATAATCCAGACGACATCACATAACTTATCAGCATTTATTTTAAAAAGTACAGCAGCCTCAATAAAAATTAAAGGGTACTGTAAGTTTAGAAAGACTTTTTTTTCTTTTTGGATTAAATCAAAAATGACGGGATGAGAAAGTTTTTCAAGTTTTTTTAATTTCTCAGGTTGATTAAAAACAATTTTAGCCAGTTCTTTGCGGTTATTGGTGCCAAATTCTTTTAATAAATAAAAATAAATAGGAGATTCTTTCTCGAGAGCCTGATGGCCGAGCTCATCAGCATAAATCACCGGATAATTTTTAGATTCTAAATATTTGCAGACTTCGGTTTTTCCAGAACCCATTAGTCCTGTAATGCCAACCACTTTCATTCTAGTTACTCGGTTTTAAATTGAATTCCAGTTTAAGTTTAGACATTTCTTCAGGAACTTGAACTGGATATTCCCCGTTAAAACAAGCTAAACAAAATTCTTTTTTATTGGCCCCGCTGGCTTTAATAAGAGACGGGATAGTTAGATAACCTAGTGAATCAGCTCCTAAATGCTTTCTGATTTCTTCTAAACTCATGGTGTTGGCAATCAGATCTTCTTTGATTGGGGTATCAATTCCATAAAAACAAGGACTGTGAAACGGCGGAGAACTGATTCTAAAATGAATTTCTTTTGCTCCAGCTTCGCGAAGTAATTTTAAAAGCTTACGGGAAGTTGTACCGCGCACAATGGAGTCATCAATCACCACAATGCGTTTGCCTTTAATAACATGTGAAATCGGGTTTAATTTAATGCGTACACCTAGTTCGCGAATAATCGGATCCGGGTTAATAAAAGTTCGGCCGACATAACGATTTTTAATTAAACCTTCTGCATACGGAATTCCTGAAGCCTTCGCGTAGCCAATCGCGGAAGGGATTCCCGAATCAGGAACAGCAATCACGATATCTGCCTCGGCAGGACTGTCTTGAAATAACATTTCACCTAATTTCACTCTAAACTCGTAAACATTTCGTCCTGATAAATTACTATCAGGTCTAGCAAAATAAATATTTTCAAATACACAACTGGCCAGTGGCTTGTCATTATCAAAAACAAAAGTACGCAGCGTTCCATTTTCTAAAATGACAACCTCGCCTTTTAAGACTTCTCTAATAAAATTAGCTCCGACAATATCGAGGGCGGCACTTTCAGAAGCGAACACATAGTGATTATCAATTTCGCCAATGACCAGAGGTCTAAAAGCATTCGGGTCACGAACTGCAATTAGTTTTCCGGGAAGCATGAGTAATAATGAATAAGCGCCTTGAATTTTTTTAAGCGTTAGCTTTAAACACTCTTCAATATTTTTTTCAGTTTTATTAAAGTGTTTTAAAAGAGCCGCAATCATTTCGGTGTCGCTGGACATCGAAAAGTTTTCACCATATTCCATCAGTTCATTTTTAATGGCGTTGCAGTTCACTAAATTTCCATTGTGAACAAGTGATGCGGTCTCCCCATTAAAATCAAAAACAACAGGCTGTGCATTTTTGACGTGACTCGACCCTGTTGTTGAATAACGAACGTGACCTATACCCATATCGCCTGATAAAAGCTCTAGTTTTTCTTCTCCAAAAACTTGAGAAACAAGACCCATGTTTTTATAGGTTTTAACTTTTTGATCGCTGCCTAATACCGAAATACCGGCACTTTCTTGGCCGCGATGCTGCAAAGCATAGAGTCCTAGGTAGATTAATTTGGAGACGTTTTTATTTGGAGTGGAGATTCCAAATATTCCGCACATATCAGCGCTCCGCCATAATAGCTGGCAGGGTTTGTTCTAAGACATTTCTCACAGTGGCCGTATCAGTTTTAATAACCGATTCGCCGTCTAAGCGAAGATGAATTGCATGGGAAACAACTTTTCCGAGTTCATGATAAGGAGTTTTGTATTCAGCCGCTAGTTTTAAGAATTCATTTTTCTTTTCTTTAGCGACTGAAACGATAATGCGAGATTGAGTTTCGCCAAAGAGCGCAGCGTCAAACCTTAGGCCTATGCTTTTTGCTTTTACATCGACATCAAAGCCTAACTGATCAGTTGTCATTTGGGTTAAGGCCACAGATAGCCCTCCTAAACTGATATCGTGAGCACAATTTAATAATCCCAACTTAATGGCTTTTAAGACCAGGTTGTGCAGTGCTTTTTCTTTATCAAAGTTTAGTTCAGGAGGCAGTCCAGCCACCATGTCATGGTATGTATTTAAAAATTCAGAGCCCCCAATAACATTTTTATTATTGCCCAATAAAATAATTTCTTCATTAGCACTGGTAAATTTCATACCAATCGCTTTAACACCGGGTTCAATTAAACCAATCATGCCAATGACGGGTGTTGGAAAAATGGCTCCCGATTCATTTTCGTTATATAAAGAAACGTTTCCACCCGTGACAGGTGTATCAAATTCACGGCATGCTTCCGCAATTCCTTCGCATGATTTTTTTAATTGCCAAAACATTTCAGGCTTTTCGGGATTCGCAAAATTTAAATTATTGGTAACCGCTACTGGTTTCGCGCCTACGCAGACAACATTACGGGCAGATTCAGCGACCGCAATCACGCCGCCACGATAAGGATCCAGGTAAGAATATCGGCCGTTTCCATCAGTAGCTGCGGCAATTTGTGTGTCACTGCCTTTAATGCGAATCACAGCCGCGTCACCAGCACCGGGGCGAACAATTGTTCCCGTTTGAACCATGTGATCATATTGAGAGTAAATCCATTTTTTGCTGACGATATTGGGAGAAGCCAGCAAATCTAAATAAACTTTTTGAATTTCGTTTTGCTCAAGATCTGGCAAACTTTCAATTTTTACGTTTTGAACTTCTTCTAAATAATAAGGCACAGCATCTTTAGCGTGAACAATTGGCGCATCATGAGCCAGTGCACGAGCGGGAACTTCGGCTTCCAGTTTTCCTTTATGGTAGACACGCAGCATGCCATCGCCTGTGACCACACCAACTTCCACTGCATGCAAATCCCATTTTTCAAATATATCTAAAACTTCTTTTTCACGGCCTTTTTGTAAAACCATTAACATTCGTTCTTGAGATTCGGATAACATCATGTCGTAAGCCGTCATGCCAGATTCGCGGCATGGAACTTTGTCTAAATTCAATTCCATTCCATTATTAGAACGGCTGGCCATTTCACTTGAACTTGAAGTCAGTCCGGCTGCGCCCATATCCTGCATACCGACAATGGCGCCGGTTTTAATCGCCTCTAAACAAGCTTCCAGTAAAAGTTTTTCAATAAACGGATCGCCGACCTGCACTGAAGATTTTTTTTCTTCAGATTGACTGCTTAAATCAACAGAAGCAAATGTCGCCCCGTGAATGCCATCACGGCCCGTAGACGAGCCTACGTAAAAAACAGGATTACCAACTCCATCCGCCAAACCTTTAATAATGGGGCCATAGAGATCATGAACTTTTTCTTCGCCTGCTTGAACAACGCCGAGACACATTGCATTTACCAAACAGTTGCCGGCATAAATATCATCAAAAAATGTTTCGCCGCCGACTGTGGGGACGCCCACACAATTTCCATAATCGCCAATGCCTTTAACCACTTGGGTTAAGAGCATTTTATTTTTTGCGCTTTTTTGCGGCAAACCAAAACGCAGTGAATTTAAGAGAGCTACGGGACGAGCTCCCATAGTAAAAATATCTCTTAGAATTCCACCGACTCCCGTGGCTGCTCCCTGATAGGGTTCAATTTGTGAGGGATGGTTATGAGATTCAATTTTAAAAGCTAGTCCCAGTCCTGAACCAATATCAATAATGCCAGCATTTTCACCAGGTCCCTGCAAAACATATTTACCAGTTGTTGGAAAATTCTTTAAAAGCGGTCTGGAATGCTTATAAGAGCAGTGTTCAGACCATAAAACCGAAAACATGCCCAGTTCGGTTAAATTAGGGTCGCGTTTAAGGATTTTTTGGATAAGTTTGTAGTCTTCGGAGTCTAGACCGTGATCTTCGATAATCTGCTGCGTGATCTTAATCTTTTCCATAGATCTGCTGTTCTTTTATATATTTTTTCACCTCAGGTGGCAACAGGCCAACCCACTCCAATTTAGAGGCTATGATCCTGCGAATATTCGACGCCGATACATCAATACCCTCTACTTCAATAAAAGTGGTTTTAGGAATAAATAAGCGGTAATTTTTATCGTTTTCTAAATCTTTAATCGATTTTTCAGAGCCGGGGCGGTAAACCACTCCCAAAGAACAATGTTTAATGATTTCTTCAGGGTTTTTCCATTTCGGAAAATCTACAAATTCATCTAGACCCATTAAAAAAACGAGTTCATCGTTAGGATGTAATTTTTTTAATATTTCTATCGTTTGGTAAGTATAAGAAGTTCCACCCCGTTCTACTTCGTTTAAGCTGATCTCAAAGTCAGGATAATCTTTTAGGGCCAAATGCAGCATATGCAAACGTTGTTCTAAAGTTGCCGACGCTTGCGCGCGATGAGGAGGGTTAGCATTAGGTAAAAATAAAATTTTTTGTAAATTTAAATGCTTTTGGGCTTGAGCGGCTAAATAGAGATGGCCGTTATGAATGGGATCAAAGGTTCCACCGAGGATCCCGATACGCATTATTTACGAACCTGACCTTTACCATAAACTAAATATTTATAAGAAGTCAGTTCGCGCAGCCCCATTGGACCACGGGCATGCATTTTTTGAGTAGAAATTCCAATTTCGGCGCCAAAACCAAACTCTCCGCCGTCTGTAAAACGCGTCGAAGCATTTTGAATGACAGTCGAGGCGTCTACTTCATGAAAAAATTTCTGAGCTGCTTTTTTATCTTCGGTCATAATCACATCAGTATGTTTGGTGTTGTACTTATTAATATGAGCAATCGCTCCATCAATATCTTTAACTGTTTTAATATTAATTTTGTAATCTAGGTACTCTGTGCCCCAGTCAGACTCTTTTGCAGGTTTAATTTTTTTTGAAATTTTAACCGCCCTAGCATCACCAACCATGGTTACGTTTTTATCGGCTAAGGCTTCCGTGATAGCAGGCAAAAATTTGGCTGCCACTTTTTGATCAATGACTAATGACTCCGCAGAGTTACAAACCGAAATGCGCTGTGTTTTGGCGTTCAAAATAATCGGGATCGCTTTTTTAAGATCTGCTTTTTCATGCACATACACATGGCAAACTCCTGCTCCGGTTTCAATGGTGGGCACTTTGGCTTCATTGACCACTCTTTGAATCAACGCATTGCCACCACGGGGGATTACCACATCAATTAAACCTTTAGCGGTTAAAAATTCGCTCACTAATTTACGATCAGTATTTTCAATTAACTGAATCGCATCAGAATTTATTTTCGATTTTTTTAAAGCACCTTGCAGGGCTTTCACAATAGCCTTGTTGGAATGGATGGCATCTGAACCGCCCCGCAAAATAACGGCGTTACCGGTTTTAATACATAGAGAAGCTGCATCAGCGGTCACATTAGGGCGAGCTTCATAAATAATTCCTACCACGCCTAAAGGCACTCGCACTTTTTTGATCAATAATTTATTTTTGGGCTTAAAACTTTCTAAAACTTCGCCAATTGGATCAGGTAATTTAATAATGTCTTCAATTGCTTTTGCGATTTCTAAAACTCTTTCTTCGTTTAACATCAAGCGGTCGATGTAATAGGCAGGTAATTTATTGCGTTTGGCAGCTGCTAAATCTTTTGCATTGGCATTTAAAATACTTTTTTTAACAGAGCGAAGACTCTCTGCCATGTTTTTTAAGGCTATATTTTTTTGTTTGGTGCTTAAAAGGGCTAGTGTTGTTGCGGCTATTCTGGCTTTTTTCCCTTTAATATTAATTTCTGACATAGGATTTCCTTATTTGTTTAAAAATCGGGTACCAACATTCTTCCCAGCAACAATATCGACTAAAACATTTTTACGGCGGCCATTGGCAACCACAACCGAAATTTTCTTTCTAGAAAGCATTTCCACTGCTTTAATTTTGCTCGAAAAACCACCACGGCCTCCATGCGATGTTTCTCCTGTCGCAATTTTTTTAATTTGAGGAGTTACTTTTGAAACCAAATTAATAACCTTGGCATCAGGATCTTTTTTAGGA
>CAYMKA010000096.1:0-6690 GCA_964390935.1 uncultured bacterium | reverse complement strand
CTTTGTTGCCGATAGTGTTGTCAGTTCCGTTGCCACTTTGTTATCGGTTTGTTGCCATTTTTTAGGTTCAAAAACGTCCTCATTATTAGTTTCGCTAGACTCCTGAACGTGGTGACTGCTTAAATCCGGCGACATATCTCCACCGAATAAAGATTCTAAAAGTTTTTCTTTTTTGTTCTTAGACATCAGCTGATTTCTCAATATTGTTAGTTGCTTTGTTCGCTGCGATCTTAGTTAGAACTGATTTACAAAACGAAAAATAATCTTCGGTTGCTTTAAACGGAGATTTCTCAGTTCCATAAACAACCGATCTCTGAACCTGGGCTTTTCTAAACGAAGAGTTCAGTCTAATTGGCTGAAAAATATGAAGTCCTTTTGCTTGAGAGGGGAGGGCTTCAAAAACTGCACGACTTATTGATTGTCTCGGATCATACATGGTTGGCAAGATTCCTAAAAGCTCGGGCTTATCAGTTCTCATATTCCTTTTTATGACCGATAAACTTTCTTTAGTGTAATTCACTGAAGGAATGCAATAGTCATCCATGTTTGCAGGACTGATTAAATAATCAGAAGCCATAATTCCGTTGATTGAATTCAAATTTAAAGATGGCGGGCAGTCTAAAATAATATAGTCATATAATTTTTCAAGCTCGCACTCTTCCATCCGAACTTTTAGTAAATTCTCTCTCCCTGGTTGATTTGCAGCTTTAGCGTCGAAAGCATTCATTTTGGAAGAAGATGGCATAATATCAATAGAGTAGTTTGCATTTTCAATATTTACTGATGTTGGATAAATACACGATTGCAGTGAATCTCCGAAGATAAAGTCGAATGAGTCGCCACGCTCAAGCTTCATTCTAAAATATGTTTTTAAAGAATACTGGCCATCCAGATCAATCAAAAGTATTCGACTTTTCGGCTCGATAAAGTTCAGACCAAAAGACAAGTGAACTGAAGTTGTGGTTTTCGCGACCCCACCTTTTGAGTTATAAATACAAAAAACTTTCATCACACACCTCGTATAAATAGTATGAGATGTGAAAATTAAGCGATACAACTTAAAATTTTAGTTATATATCGCGTTAAAACGCTTGTCAAAACTGACAACTTAATATACAATCCTAAATGATGGATGAGAAACGTACATACCCTATTTCAATCACTGTGAACGGAAGATCGATCCACAAGGTCGTCATAGACCCACATTACGAAGCAAAACATAAAGAATCTATGAGCGATCAAATTATTCTGGAACTGGTTGGTCTTCTTGATGGGAAAACATTTCTTCCCGAGGACGAGGATGACAATTTTCAGTATTTTAAAACAGAGCCGCTTATTCTGCGCGGCCTGTCTTACCGGCTCGTATGGTTGTTAGAGGCAGATGAAATTTATATCGGCGTTGTCAACGCATTCAGGAGGTAGCTATGGCCAGAAATATAAAACTATCTGATGGATCGACAGTTAGATATCCGGATGAAGATAAGTTAAAAAAGATCGTAGAAAAATTGTCTTCCGACGATGTGATTGGGAGCACAGTACTTTCTAGCGATGCTTCAGAAGCAGATAAAATTAAATACAACCTCTGTGCTTTTATTGTGAAATATAAAATTGAAAAAAAAATAAACCAAAAAGACCTTGCAGAAAAGCTAGGGCTTGATGAGCCAGAAACAAGTCGGGTACTTCATTACAAAATTGAACGATACTCGATTGAAAGACTTTTAGGCTATGCGAAAATCTTATATCCAAAACTAACCATTGAGGTATTAGCTGCGTAACTCCAAACACCGATAAAGCGTCCCTTTGGAGATACCCAGGGTCTTACAAATCTCCATAACTGGAATCGACTTCTCACGATGTAAAGTTCGCGCCTGTTGGATCTTTTGCTCATCCATAGCCTTTGGTCTTCCACCTTTACGACCACGCTCTGCGGCCGCTTTTAACCCAGCTAAAGTCCTTTCCCGAATCAGTTCCCGCTCAAATTCAGCCAGCGCTCCAAATATATGTAAAAACAACTTTCCGCTGGCTGTCTCTGTATCAATGTTTTCCTGAATGGATTTTAAACCAACCCCACGCTTTTCAAAATCAGCTACAAGCTCCACTAAATGCTTAAGTGATCTAGCCAAACGATCAAGCTTCCAGACCACCACAATGTCACCTCGGCGCAAATAACCAAGCATCTGATCAAGTCCCACGCGGTTTGATTTAGAACCACTCAAAGTATCTTGATAAATAAACCGATCTTCGCAGCCTGCTTTTTTCAAAGCATCAATTTGTAAATTAAGACTCTGCTCTTGTGTAGAGATCCTAGCGTAACCGATAAACATAAAACTCCCGTCGTTCAAACCAAAGAGTTTCAAAAAGGTAACCACACGGCAATTAGTAATTTGATTTCAAAGTGAGGTTTTAAGACGGCTTTTGAAACTCAAAATTCCGTGCAACATAAAACTTTATGTTGCACGGAATTGATTTTTAAAAAGTTCCAGAAACGCACGTTTTTGATAGACCGAATAGAACTTTCCTAGCACCACAAAAGTAACAAAAAATATTGCGTTTCTCTCATGGCAAGCATGGACTTGGATATCCAAGTCCTCTTCCTGTTGGGGTAAACCCCAAGCCCCGCCAACCCAAAACGAGCTAGCCGTTATATTTCAGGCTATGAAAATTTCCTTTAACCTTCAGCAACTCGCGACCAACTTCTCTTTCAGATTCGGGTCGCAAAAACTTCTCTACCGTTGATTTTCTATGAGTGAAACTTTTTGTATGCTTAATCATTCCTAGTCGTGAATTGATTGAACTCAGCTTTGTTCGATGTGCCGTTTTATCAAAAAACGCCAGTTCGTGAGGGAAAAACATTATGTTCCAATTCCAATCGTTCAGCTTTCTAAAATCACGAACCATGGCAAATTTCTTTTTCTTCGATGGCCTTACCATCAGCGGATTCTTGGGTTCAAAAATTTGCTTCACATTAAATCCAAGATACTCAAGGCCGCTGGTCAAAGGGACCAAATAGGTTTTTTCGCGATTGAGCTTTTGCTTTCTGTTTTTCTGAAGCCAAAAATCAACCTTGTTTTCAATTGCGAAAAGCTCTTCTTTGGATGAAGCCAGTACTAATATATCATCCATATAGCGCAAAAACCCCTTTGGCTTTAGCTCTCGCTCGATAAAGTGATCCAAAGCACTTAGATATAAATTCGCTCCGAATTGGCTGGTTAAATTACCTATCGGAATCCCTTGGTCGCCAGAGTACGACAGCCAACTTTTATTTTTTGGTACTTTTTTCAAGTGCTCGCGCCAGCCGGAATATTTAAAGTGCAGCCTAGGATCAATTGAAAAATTCAAATCAATAAGCCAGCGGATTTCTGGACACTTTACTTTTTCAAGCATTAAGTTTTTTAGTACCGGCCGATCGATCGTCACAAAGAACGACTCAATATCTAGCTTCAGAGCCCAAACAGTAGTTCTACCACCTTTGGAAATTTTTCGAACCTGATTCTGAAAATCAATCATGCAAGCGTGGTGCCCCATGCCCCGTCTACATGCAAAAGATTTTTTTGAAAAACTCGGCTCGTACATTGGCTCCACATGAGAGACAATGATGTGATGAATGACCCGATCTCGATACTGGGCAGCCCAGATTTCACGAGGTTTCGGATTTAATACCGCAAAACAACGACTAATCCCCGGTCTATAGGTCCGATTATTTACTTCGTCGCACAGTTTTGATAACTCAAAACCAAGTCTTGATTCAAATCCGGCGCAATTTAAGCTGCGTCTTTTTCCTTTGGCGCTTTTTTGATATGCTTTTAATATTTCTGCAAATTTCAATTGGATTCCTTAAAAAACACCAGCGCCCGATTTTACGGGGCGCCGGTAGGTTATCTTCCAAGCTGCTAACGGCCCACACAACGCGCACCGTTTGTATTGTTGCGATTGTTGTTGTTCACGTTGCCATTGTCTGAGTTGAAATTCCACGCGTTGTTCCGATTGTTGGACACAACCGAGGACGACCACAAACAATTTTAAAAGCATCCTTTTCTGCCGCCACCTAAAAGAGCTCAAAAATTCAAGCGAATCTAGGATCGTAACTTTAAACTTGATAAGCTTGAATCGAATTAACGATCATTTTCACCAAGAGGACTCCCGTGGAAGATTTTTGCACGCCCTGAATTTCCATTAGAAACCCAAGCTCTGGCTAAAACCCGTCAACATGTATCAACCAAATTACTTTAGTAGACAAGAGTTTTACGACGGCGAGATCGGTTTTTCTTTAGTAAGCTGTTCTTTTGACCACTTGATCCATGCTTGATTTTGTTTGGCCACATTTGAAAGTAGGTTCGATAAAACTTCGAACTCACCGCGACTGATGCCTTTAAAATCAAACAGCATTCGCAAAAACACCCAGAGCGTTTCGATTTCTAAAGAAACTTGAAGTAACACCTTAACTCTATCTTTTGTGCCATTAGCAATGACCAGACCCCTGATAATTTTTAGGCACGAATTCAACGTCTTTTCGCCCAGATCAAATTTTAATGTTTTAGGTAGCTTTTGTTTTATCCGGTAAACTTCGCAAGTAAATTTGTAAGCCGATTGATAAAGTTCTAGATGCTTAAAACGAGCCACATTTTTCCTTTGAAGATAATGGCCGCCCATCCGGGCTGCCACCTCAAGCTGTGCGCTTGAGGAATAATCAGATCATCAAATCATATTTTCCACGCTGCTAACGGCCCACACAACGCGCACCGTACGTAACGTTGCGACCGCTGCTGCCCACGTTGCCACCGTCTGAGTAGAAATACCACGCGCTGCTCCGAAAGTAGGACACAACCGAGGACGACCACTCGTAATTTCCTGCCACTGAGCCATCTGGTACTGGACGAGATGTTCCGCCAATTCCCATATCAGGCATTACAAAACGAATTCCGTTCACATTAGCTTGCATGTAATCTTCGATTGATGGCGATCGCCAGCGCACCCCAGGCGTTGAATTTTTCCCAAGACCACCCTTAGCTGCCATGTAAACGGGTGTCGACCAATCATCACCAACGCCCGCATTTAAACCCGCAGCCTCTGCGCAGTAGCTCACAGGACTTGCTGGCTGTAATGGCCCGCCTGGTGCACAGCTATAAGTTGCATTCGCGACACTTTGTAAGGTGATTATGTCGTTGGCTGCAAAATTCGTTGAACCTTGGGTGATCGTAAAACTACACTCTCCAGCATCTGAATATGTAGCTGTAGATCCTGCTGTTGTAGTAAGTCCTCCGCTGATCGATCCGCCTTGGCAACCTCCGGCTCCGCCTGAACTAGTCACTGCAAACGTCGTTGCATTTGAAAAAGTAATCGTCACGGTTTCCGTATTTGAACCAGTTCCTGATGCAAGAGCTCCAATTGTGCCGTTACCAACAATTGGAGTGCCAGCAGCCGTACTATATGAATTTATAAAAGTTAATGGCGTAAGCTGCGTGTTTCCAGTCGCTCGGCACCAGTTGATCGCTGTGTTCACAATTGAACTCCATAAAAGCCCGGTTCGCTGATCTTGCCACACTTCTTTATTGGCTCCAGAACGCGCTACTAAGCGCCATAAACCTTGGCCGCCGTTGCACTGAGTGGCTCCGTTCCAAGAGTTCCTGGTGGGGTTTGCAGTCTGACAATCCGCAATTCTCAAAGCAATCGTTGCCTGAGATGTTCCACAATCAACACTTGGTCGTGATCCGTATTTACAGTTCGTTCCATAATAACCTTCATCATCTTGATTCATGTCCGGGATGTCTCGGTAATTGTATCCGCCAGTTGTTGGCAAATCCGCACCAGCATAGAGCGTGTTCTCATTGTTTAAAGTTAACTGCGCCGATGTTGTTGCAAGATCTGTTAAATTCGGAATCACTTTAATGCCAGGATCTCTTAAGGCGCTTGATGCCGTTAAATGTGAAAACGATAAACTTCCATTAACACCAAAAATAGTAATTCCACTTTTAATATTGGCTGCAATCAAATCCGTATCACTCATTGTGGCTGTTTCAGTTCCAGCATAATACCCAGAAGGGATTGTCGCTGACAGCGATCCGTCGGCTCCATTCACGTTGGCGCCCGCTGTTCCTGTCGTGTATTGATTTGTCGCATTTGTCCAGCATGCAGCTGCGTTTAGCCCCGATGAGCACGTCGCACTTCGTCCGCCATAACTTGCTGTGTACACATATCGGCTCGCCGCCGTCGAGCACTGGGCTGCGTTTAGCGCGTCATCTGTACACGCCGCATATGGCCCTGATGCTGTCCCGAGAACTCCGAAGATGTTTACGCCATTTGCAATATTAGCCGGTGTTAAATCAAGATCACTCAAACTACAAAGCTTCGCTTGATAATATCCATCTGGAATACTTGCACTCACTGTCGTGCCCGCTCCAGCATTACTCCATGTCGTTACATCGCTTCCCTGAATGCCGGTTACAATTTTACCAGTAACTGCCGTGCAGTCCGATCCCAAAACTTGATCCTCAGTACAAGTCGGAAGCGCTGTTTGACCAAGCTGTGACTTAGTCTCAATAAACTCAATAAACGGCGACTGCAACGAGCATCCCGATACGGTTGCAACAACGATAACAAAAAATAAAAACCGCCAAAGTCCTAAAGTCTTTGTTTTTAACTGGTCGTTCATACATATAACTTATCGGCAAGATGGGGGCTTAACTTAAAGCA
>CAYMKA010000095.1:0-6775 GCA_964390935.1 uncultured bacterium | reverse complement strand
GCATCATTAATACCATCTCCTACCATCCCCACATCACCATAACTTTTAATTAATTCATCAATAGCATTTAATTTGTCTTCAGGTAACATATTGCCACGAACATCTTTGATGCCGACCTGAACTCCAATCGCATCTGCGGTATTTTGATTGTCACCCGTTAAAATGACACAGTGCACTCCATTTGCTTGCATTTCTTTAATTGCCTGCACACTGGTATCACGAATCGTATCAGCTACAGTGAAGATACAAAGAGTCTCTTGATCAGTCATGAGGACAACTACAGTTTTACCTTCTTTTTCAAGAGGTTCCAAAGTTTTTTCTAAGTCAGAGCTACAGATCCCCAAATCTTCGATTAACCGGTGATTGCCAATGTAATAAAGCGTGTCATTCATTATGCCTTTAACCCCACGACCTGTAATCGATTCAAATTGAGAAACTTTGAACAATGTATTTTTACCATCAATGTCGTTCCAGAATGACACCACCGCCGATGCCACAGGATGCTCAGAATTAAAATTTAGACTGGCGGCTAAATGTAAATATTTTTCTTTAGATTGATTTTTAAGTGGAATAATACTTATTACTTTTGGTTTTCCATAAGTCAGAGTTCCTGTCTTATCAAGTGCTAACGCTCTAAGCTTTCGTCCTGCCTCAAGATACACTCCTCCTTTCACGAGAAGTCCTTGTCTAGCTGCAGCAGTTAACCCGCTCACCACCGTGACCGGTGTTGAAATAACTAATGCGCAGGGACATCCGATCACGAGAGTAACCAAAGCCTTATAAAACCATGGCACAAATGCCTGTGCAAAAAACAGAGGCGGGACAGTGGCAATTAATATAGCAAGTAAAACAATGGCAGGCGTATAGTAATTTGCAAATTGATCAACAAACCTCTGGGTAGGAGCTCGTTCGTTTTGTGCCGCTTGTATCGAACGAATGATACGCGCCAGAGTCGTATTCCCCTTATTCGCTGTAACCCGAAATTCAAATGTACCGCGTTCATTAATTGTCCCGGCAAAGACAGTATCTCCCGTCTTCTTTTCTACCGGAATACTTTCACCAGTGATAGGCGCCTGATTGACTGTAGATTGTCCATTTAGGATTACGCCGTCGAGAGGAATTTGTTCTCCCGGCTTAACGCTCACAATTCGATCAAGGGCTACTTCACTAACCGGAATATTTTCCCAGCCATTACTTGTCTTCACTGTTGCTGTCGATGGAGCCATTTCCATTAATTTGCGAATAGCATTACGGGCATGATCAAGAGAATGTTCTTCGATCAATTCTGCCAGAGCAAATAAAAACGTTACCATCGCAGCTTCTGGCCATTCGCCAATAACCATCGCCCCCATAATGGCGATCATCATTAAAAAATTAATATTGAGCGTGAAAGTCTTGAGAGCAATCCAGCCTTTTTTTACGGTCTGTCCCCCACCGGTGATAATAGCCAGTAAAGAAAAAACAATCACAATCAACATTTGCTCATTGCCGGTTAACCAGCCAATTGTTTCTGCAGTAATAGCCAATGCTCCAGACAGCCCTAACAGCAGATAGGTTTTGAAAGAAATTTTTGAGACATGATCAATTGTAGAGTTATCTTCAATACCTTGACGTTTTGGCCCCATCTTAAGTTCCTGTAATGCATTGAATATTGATGCATCGTCAGTCAAATGGTGTTTAACAGTAAGCAGACGCTGCATCAAATTAAAGTTTAATTCCTCTATTCCCTTCATACCTTCTAAGCGATTACGAATTAAATGCTCTTCAGTGGGGCAATCCATTCCTTGAACAAGATAAATATTTTTTTTTGGTCGATTAGAATTAGTATCCACGACTTATCTCTCCTCTCCAAATTTCTTACTCGAAAAAATATAAAGAATTGGAATCAGAATGAGCGTTAAAAAGGTAGAAGAAATGATTCCGCCAATCACAACCGTGGCCAAAGGTCTTTGAACTTCTGCACCAATCCCGGTATTTAAAGCCATAGGAAGAAAACCAAGACTAGCCACAAGCGCCGTCATTAAAATAGGTCTTAATCTTTGTAAGACGCCTTCGGATACAGCCTCATCTATAGATAACCCTTCTTTTATTTTTTGATCAAAAAATAAAATTAAAACCAGGGCATTGAGAGTGGCTATCCCCATTAAAGCAATAAAGCCAACCGCTGCCGAAACACTGAGCGGAATCCCTCTAATTAAAAGCGCAAAGACACCGCCAGTAATCGCTAAAGGAACACTCAAAAGAATTAAAATCGTATTTTTAATATTTTGAATCGTTTCTGACAAAATAAAAAATACAATTAAAAAGGTAAGCGGAATGATAATCATAAATCTTTTCTGGGCTCTCTCTAAATTTTTAAATTGACCCCCCATAGTTATTTCATAGCCCGTAGGGAGAATCAATTCTTTATCAATTTTTTGTTTAAGTTCTTTTACAAAACTATTGATGTCTCTACCTCCTAAATAAATGGCGACAGCAGAATAACGCAGACCTCTATCATGAGCGATTGTAGTCACTTCTTCTTTCAAATTAAAACGAGCTAGTCTTGATAAAGAAACTGTTCCTTTGGTTGGCAGACCAACAGGCAATGTTTTTATGATTTCTGGTTTTTCACGATATTCTTCAGACAATTTCATCACAATCGGAAAACGCCACTGGTTTTCATAGTAACCACCAACCATTTCACCGCCCATCGCAATTTGTAATAAATGATTTACTCTTTTTATATCTAATCCATAACGGACAATCGCGTCGTAATCTGGCACTGCACTTAATACCGGACTCACTCTTAATGCAGTGAGAGCGTCTAACTCTACTTCTTCGACACCTTTAATGGGCTCAATGATTTCGATACTTTTTTGGAGTAAACCCATGAGCACTTTCAAATCTGGGCCGTAAATTTTTAAGGTAACGTCTGCGCGGCTGCCTTCTAAAATTTCATTAAAACGCATTTCGATTGGTTGATTCTCAGCAATTTCTTGATCAGAGAGTTTATCTTTATTTTTTTCTAGCGCCTCTTTAATTTTTTGATAAATTTTTTGCTTAGAACCGATTATCTTTTTATCTTTTTTCAAGATAACAAATGTATCAGCCAAATGGACTCCCATCGGATCAGTGGCAGATTCAGCCGTTCCCAGCCTTCCAAATACTTTTTCGACTTCTGGAAATTCACTGATTATTTTCTCGGACATTTTCTGAATTTGGACTGATCGATCAATACTTATTTGGGCGTCCCTGGTTAGATTGATCACCAAATCACCTTCATTAAGAGGAGGCATAAAGTCAGCACCCATCTTTGTGAGCAGGAAAAAACTAAGCACAGCAATCGAAAATCCGAAAATAATGACTTTTTTTTGATTATTAAAACTAAAGCGATAAATTTTTTGAAAAACATTTTGAATGACATCAAAAAATTTCGAAGAATGCTCTGAACCTTTTTTATATTTAATAACCATATAAGCCAGAGAAGGAACCATTAGCAGAGCAATGGCTAAAGAACTAAAGAGAGCCATCATGACAGTCAATGCCATCGGTCTAAATAACTTTCCTTCAATTCCTTCTAATGCCAGAACAGGCAGATATACAATAGAAATTAGAACAATCCCTAAAATAACAGGCTTAGCAACTTCTTGAATGGCCTCTGCAATTAAATTTAATTTTACCTCAGGGGTGAGTTCTTTTTCAGACTTCTCAAATCGCTTCAAAATATTTTCAACAAGCACCACACTGCCATCGACTAACAGACCAAAATCAATTGCGCCTAAACTCATTAAACTGGCAGAAATACCTAGTGATTTCATTCCCAAAAAAGTAAACATCATTGAAAATGGAATTGCCAAAGCCACAACGAGTGCGGCTCTTAGGTTTCCTAAAATTAAAAATAGTACTGCAACAACAAGCAAAGCGCCTTCGACCAAGTTTTTTTCAACCGTTTTAATCGTGGCGTGAACAAGATAGCTACGGCTATAGAGTATTTTTAATTCAAGGTCGTCAGGTAGTTTCATTTTCTCAAGGGCTACTTCACAGTCGGCAGCAACTTGTGAAGAATTTGCTCCGCTGAGCATAAGGACTGTCCCCAAAACAGTTTCTTGCCCTTCATAGGTCGCAGCTCCCAATCGCTGTGCGTGATCAACTCTGATATTAGCGACTTGGTCTAAGCGAATCGGATTTCCATAAACATCCAGTTTGATTGCAAAACGACGAATCGTTTCTAAATCATTGAGGCGCCCTGAAGAACGGACAACAATTTGTTTATTTTCAGATTGAATATATCCACCACCAAAATTTTCTCCGAGGGTTTCAATCTTTTCTGCTAATTCTTCAATTGATAAACCATATTGAGAGAGTCGGTTTGGCAAAATATCGATATGAATTTCTTTTTTAAAACCGCCGTTAGAATCAACACTGGCGATACCTTTGACCATTCGTTTTAAATAGGGAGCGATCACTAAGTCTTGAAAAGTTCTTATATAAAGCAATTGTTCTTTTTCAGTCTTTTTAGTCAAAGCAGAATTTTTTTTAGGAAGGACGGTATACATCAGAACTTCACCGAGACCGGTTGTAATTGGAGCCAGTTGAGGTGTTATTTTTTCTGGAAGTTCTCCAGATAATCCCTGCAAACGTTCGCTGACCTGTTGTCTGGCCCAATAAATATTAGTGTGATCTGTAAAGCGAATAACGACCTGTGACAAACCATATTTTGAAAGTGATCTGACTTCCTCTACTCCCTTAATCCCATTCATTTCATTTTCTATAGGAAAAGAAATCGTTTTTTCAATTTGTTCGGGATCAAGCGCACCCGTTTTAGTATTGATAACGACTTGAACCGGGGTGATATCTGGAACGGCATCGATTGGCAAATGAAGAAGAGCCCATAAACTAATAGATGTCAGAACCGCAAAACCTATTGCAATCCACTTTCTGTTTTCAATTGTTTTTATAATAAATTTTTTCATATAAGAGGCTCCTGTTATTGTTTAAGTAAAAGTTCGGGTAAATCTTCTCTGCCAGTCAAAAGAGTAATTTTAGAAATGGAGGTGATTAGTTCCGTTTGGGCTTGGAAAGTTAAATCTGCAGTTTCCGCGATCTGCTTATCTAATTCAATAAAGGTCAGCAAATCAATCAATTCTTTTTTGAAATCAAGTTCCAGATTTTTAAATTTTTCTTCTAGTTCAGTTATTTCTGTAGGTTGATAAAGTTTTATTTGCTTTCGGGCAGACTGATAATCAACAAACGCCTGATTAAGAGCTAGCTCAGTAAATTTTCTTTGATAATTCAGTTCTGTTTGTTCTTTTAAGATTTTTTTATCTAAACTGTTTACCAAGGCTTGATTCCCACCCCAGACAGGAATACCAATACCTAAACCCAAAAAATAAGTCCTTTCATTAATGGGCGCCACTGTTTGATCAAAAGAACCAGACAAAACAGGATCGCTCCAACTTTCTAACGAAATGAGACTTTTCTCATCAACTAATTTTGCCAACTTCTTTTCTAAAATTAATAATTCAAAATTATTACCCAGGTTTTCATTTAATTTTTTATCAACGAAAAGATCATTTTCCCCTCTTAACCATGAAATTTCCGGTATAGGGTTATTCACCTGATAAAAAGCCATCTTTTGGTTTATTTTTTCCTCTTCGCCTTGAAGTTTTAATAGCTCAGATTCAATTTTTTTGAGTTGTTGTTTCACAATCTGTGTTTGCGCATTAATTTGCGGAGAAGCAAGAGGACGAGATTTTAAATAAGCATCGACTAGCTTTAATTTTTTTTGTCTTTGAACAGCTAAAGATTGTTTTTGGCTTATAATTTTTTTCTCAAAAACCAGCAGGACTAATTGTTCCATTAATTGTCTTTTTAAAAATTGATGTTCTAATTTGGCAATTTCCAGTTCTTCTTCAAATACATTTGATAATAATCTTTGCTTACCAAGTAATGGCAGTGACTGACTGATAGAAAGTCCATACAGACCACCATTAATAGAACTTTGCTCTTTGTTACCAAGAGAAATATCAACGAAAGGCGATGCCCATGTTTTTGAAATTTGGGATTTTGCTTCAATCTCTTCTATTTGCAGCAAGCTGGCACGAACAAGCGGATTTTGACTGACATTATTACTGATCCAATCAGCCATGCTTTCAGCCGCATTAAGAGTTTGAAAGCTCAATAGAATTAAAAGAACAACGAATAGACGGTACATAACTTCTCCTTGTTTAAAAAATTTGATCTCGATTAAAAGATCAAATAAGGAGAACGACCGAATCCTTTCCTAAAAACTGTGTGTGTAATAAATGGTCTGATTCACTGGACTTTGTACTGTTATCGAGAGGTTGTAAATAAACTACTCCTAATTTTTGAATAGGTGATATGGGAGCAACAGCCAAGAAAATTGTTTGAACGACAGCATTTTCTAAAGCTGATGCTTGCAAATCAAAACAATCGGAACAGTCTTTATCGGGAACGCAGTTTGCACTCCATTCCAAACTTACTTGACCGTTTGATTCAAAACACCAAACAGGCGAAAAAACACTAGTGACTACACTGAGCAGCAACATTAAAACGAGAACAAAACTTTTAAACTTTTTCATGTCCTAAAGAATAATACCCTATCAGTGAATAATTTAAACAACAGATTTTAAAATTACAGTTTGCTCCATTTCCGTCAAGGCCAAGGCAAGTGCGCGTTGCGCAGCCTTGACCGAAATTCTCGCAAACTGTCCCAGTAAACACATCTTCACGCGGGAGGTGTGTTATGGCGGTCAAAAACAAAAGCGTCGGC
>CAYMKA010000094.1:0-6873 GCA_964390935.1 uncultured bacterium | reverse complement strand
TATTTAGCTTTAAAACAGATTAAAGAAAACCCTGAAGAGGTTCCTAATATTTTATTAATTGGACTGAGTGCGGGTGTGATTGTTTATTTGGGACAAACTCTTTTTAACTTTGGCGTGGTCGCAACAAAAGTCCTATATTATGAATTATTGGGATTAGCGGTCGCACTGATCCTTAATCAACCCTTTAAAAATAACGAAAATAATTAACGGTATAGATAAAATTTCTTAACCACTATTTTGGTTTTAATTTGATCACAGTCAATCGTATTGAAATCATATTCTTTATAAACTTTTTTATTAGAAACAAGAATGGGAGAAATGAGTAATGCGTTTTTTATTTTTAAAAACTGAGTTTGGGTCATTCTGTTTTTAACATAAGTGCTGTCCTGCCAGGGTTGTTCAGTACGATAGACATAACTTACTCCTTTAAATAGCGTATCAATTAAATAAGGGTTTCCATCAAAACCAACCTGAGCGTAATTTTTTATTTCGGCACTAAGGGCAGGGTAAACAGAACGAATCAAGAGCATATCTTTTAAATTTAAACTCATTAATAAAATAATTAAACCTAAAATAAGATAGAAAAGGCTTTTTACTTTTTTAAAATTTTCAATCATCGCCACCAAATTAAAAGCGATAAAAATAATAAGAATGGGGTAAATTGCCATCAAAGCCCTTAAAACGGCCAAGCCCCCCCTTAAAGCGATCAAGTGATAAAAAGCTAAAGGAAAAAACAAAAAGAAAAAATAAAACTGTTTATCTTCTTTAGAAATTTCTTTAAAAGTAAAAAAATAATAAATCAAAGTCATTCCTGCTAGTGCCAAAAAGAAAAAACCTTCAAAAGTATGTAACCCTTTTAAATAATAAAATAAATTTTCAAAAGAAATCACTTTGGCCGAGCCATTGTAAAAAAGTCCGCCCGCCAGCTCTCGAAGAAACGATTGATTATAAAAAGCATTGGCATTTGAAAAAAACTGCCCCAAACCGGGTGCCGGGCCTCCGTCATAATAAGTAAACAGACGGAGCACTCGAATAAACAAATCAATGACAAGGGGAAAAACGGCCACAGCCAATAAGATTTGCAGCATATTTTTAAAAAGGGCTTTTATTCCTTTAGAGAAATTCAAAACAAATTCTTTTAAAAAAAGTGCAATCAAAAAAATAAATGTGGCCGGATGAAAAGTAATCGCCAGCCCCATCAAAAGCCCTTTGGGATAACGGGCATATTTTTTATCCTGCTGAAAAAACAAATCCAGTAGCACACAAAAAGTGGCGGCCATATAAGGCAGACCCGATTTCGACCACCAGACGTTTAAAAATGATAATCCAAAAAGAGCAAAAGCTAACAAAGCCACTTTAGTTCCATATTTTTTTTGTGTAAAAAAATAAACTAAAAGAGCCAGTGCTGTGCCAAAAAAAGCACTTAAGTAATTAAGAATTACTAAACTTTTGTTAAACAGTATATAGAAAGGCGTAATCAGCAGGGTATAAAACTGCTTTCCTGCCGCATAAGGAAACGTGCCTTTATCCGCTAAAAAAACGACCCCTTTGGCCAAAATAGCAGAATCAAAGTGCATTAAAAAAAACTCATTCAAATGAAAAAAACGGTAAATAACCGCCAGAAAAAGAATAAAGATAAAAAACAAAAGTTCTATTGGCTTCTTGGGCAATCGATTCTCCCTCAGAATTATATGATAGAGAGAACTTATCAAATCACATGCCAAATCAGCAACTCTTCGATAAAATCTTAACAACATGAAAGCAATCATTATCGCCGGCGGTCCCGGCACCAGACTTCGTCCTTTAACCTACGCCACCGCTAAACCCATTATTCCAATGGTGAATCGGCCCTTTTTGGTGCACCAAATTGAATCGCTTAAAAAACACGGCATTACCGAAATTATTTTAAATTTACATTACAAAGCAGAACAAATTGAAAAGATGCTGGGCAACGGCTCTAGAATGGGTGTAAAACTTTTTTATTCTTATGAAGACAAGCCTCTCGACACAGCCGGGGCCGTCAAAAATGCACAAGAGTTTTTTGACAAAGATCCGATGATCGTCTGTAACGGCGATATTTTGACCGATCTCGATTTAACAGCCCTGCTTAATTTTCATAAAGAAAAAAAAGCTGATTTAACGTTTACCTTAACCCGGGTGGATGACCCGTCTGCTTATGGACTCATTGTCACCAACTACGAAGGCCGTGTTTCGCAGTTTTTAGAAAAGCCAAAAAAAGAAGATGCTATTGTCGACACGGTTAACGCCGGTACTTATGTGATTAACCCTGATCTTTTTGATTTTATCCCGCCCAAATCTCCCCATTCTTTCGAAAGACAATTTTTTCCAAAAATGCTCGAACTAGGCAAAAGACTTTATGGTTTTGTCTCTGATTCTTACTGGATGGACATCGGCACTCCTCAAAAGTATTTTCAGTCGCATGTCGACATTTTGACCGGAAAAATTTCGGTCAACACACATGGCAAAAAGCAGGGCACTGTTTTAATTGATGAAGGAGTGCAAGTGGCCCCCACCGCCGAATTAAAAGGCGTTTGTGTGATTGGTAAAAATTCTAAAATTGGAAACAGCGTAAAACTTAACAATGTGATCATCCACGAAAATGTGGTGATTGAAGATAATGTCCAAATGACTAATGCGATTTTGTGTGACCGCACTCAAATTGAAGCTGAAAGCCATTTACCCGATGGACTGATTTTGGCCGCGGACAGTGTTGTGAAAAAAGGCAGCAAAACGTTGTGAACCTTTTTATAAAGGGTTTATTCATTTTTTTACGTTTCTTATCTGATCTGGCGACTATCACGCTAAGTTTTATTTTGGGATATTTTCTTAAGTACAAACTCAATTTAGACATTTATCCCACCGCCCAAGTCGAACCCTATTTAAATGTGCTCGGTTATATTATTTTATTGTATTTACTAAACTATATTCCTTTTGGTTTGTATCAATCTCCCAAAGGTCTTTTAGCGCGATTCAACGAAGGCATTAAAATATTTTTTGCTAGCACCTCCGCTATTTTTGCGATTCTTATTTTTTCCTATTTTTATTCGCCATTCCCCCAATCGCGCTATGTGATTGTCTACGCTTATTTAATTGGCATGGCGCTCACTTTTATTTCGCGAAGTATTGTCTATTCAATTGAACTTTGGTTAAAAAGCCGCGGCTACGGCGCAAGGAGGGCCATCATTATCGGCACCAACCATGAAGCACAAACTCTTGGGGAACGTTTAAGACTTTACCCCACGCTGGGTTACCAGTTAATTGGATTTATCGATGACAAAAAACCTAAAAAAATTAGTTATCACTTAAAAAATAATTTTTATTTGCTGGGAAACGAAAAAAGTTTGTCGCAAATTGTGAAAAAACAAAAAATTCAGTCTATTTTTGTGGTGAAAGAAAATTTAGCAAAAGAAAAAATCGTTGAAGATTATTTGCCTTTTTGCCGTAAAAACAATATTGAACTCAAAATTATTTCTCAAACCTTTAACGTTTTAAGTTTGGCGTTAGAAATGACTGAGTTTGACGGTATTCCCCTCATGGGTTTTAAAGAAATGCGCAGCAATCGTTCCCAACGAATGATTAAAAGAGCTTTTGATCTCGTGGTTGGGGGAGCCATTTTTTTAGTGGCGGCTCCCATCATGCTTATTTTAATTCCCATTATTAAATCAACTTCCAAAGGGCCGGCCATTTTTAAGCAAGTCCGTGTAACACGCGATGGAAAACATTTTGAAATTTATAAATTTAGATCGATGCATGTGGATGCCGAAAAACACACGGGCCCTGTGCTTGCCACCAAGAACCAAAAAGACCGCACGACCTCGATTGGAAATTTTTTACGTAAAACCAGCCTGGATGAACTGCCTCAACTGATTAATGTTTTAAAAGGGGATATGAGTTTAATTGGCCCTCGTCCCGAACGGCCATTTTTTGTAGAGCAATTTCAAAAAGAAATTCCAGGTTATGACTTAAGGCACATGATGAAAGCAGGCATCACCGGTTGGGCCCAAATTAATGGTCGAGCCGAACTGACGGCTAGTGTCGAAGAAAAATTAAAATACGATTTGTACTACATTCAAAACTGGAGTTTTTTATTTGATATTAAAATTTTACTGCGGACGATCTTTGATGTGCTTAGTATTCGCAATACTTATTAAAGGGCTTACGGTAAAATAAAAACTATGACAGTACGTGTACGTTTTGCACCCTCTCCAACCGGTTTTTTACATATTGGCTCTGCTCGTACCGCCTTGTTTAACTATTTATATGCGAAACGCATGGGCGGTCAATTTATTTTGCGTATTGAAGATACCGATATGGAACGCAGTAAAAAAGAATTTGAAAAAGATATTTTAGAAGGTCTCAAATGGCTGGGCCTGACTTGGGATGAAGGGCCGGGAGCGGTAGGCGCTGGCTCAACGGCGCCGGTTTCGTATTACCAGTCAGAACGAACAGAAATCTATTTAAAATATATTAAGCAACTGCTCGAATCAGGAAAAGCTTATGAACAAGAAGGCGCTATTTTTTATCGCATCCCCAAAGATGGCGAAACCGTTTTAAACGACTTGGTCCGCGGCAAAATCGTTTTTCAAAATAAAGAGTTTAAAGATCAAGTCATTCGCAAATCAGACGGATCTCCCACTTACAATTTTGCTGTCGTGGTTGATGACGCTTTAATGGGGATTACCCATGTCATTCGAGGGGAAGATCATATTTCCAACACCCCCAAACAGATTTTCTTATACCAGGCCTTGGGCTTCGAGTTACCCCAATTTGCCCATATCCCGCTTATTTTGGCCTCAGATCGTTCTAAATTAAGCAAACGGCATGGTGCAGTGTCCATCACCGAATACCGCAATATGGGTTATTTGCCGGAAGCCATGATCAACTACTTATCCTTACTGGGATGGACCCCCAAACAATTTCCAAACCCTAAGAACGAGTTAATGACCGTTTCTGAAATTGTGGAACGTTTTGAAATTCCGCGAATTGGAAAATCGGGCGCTATTTTTGAATTTAATAAACTCAGTTGGATTAACGGACAAAAAATCAGAGCCTTGCCGATGGATCATCTTGAGCAAATGCTTTATCCGTATTTATTAGATGAAATTAAAACAGCAGCACCCGAGTGGCGGCTTTCTTTGCTCAGTCAGTTAAAAGATTCTTTGACCCTTGCTTCTGATATTGGAGAACTTCAAAGACCTTTTATTAAAGGTTTTGCCATTGCCAAAGATATTTTAAAAACATCAAATGAAAAGCAAGTCGCAGTGCTCCTTTTAAAAAAATTAGAGTCCCATGATTTTAAAGAAGCGGATGCTATTCATAAGTTACTCGACGAAATTGAAAAAGAAACCGGTTTTAAAAAGAAAGATATTTTAATGCCGCTGCGGGCAGCTCTGACTGGCACTGTTCACGGGCTTCCGGTTCAAAATATTTGTATTTTGCTTGGCAAAGAAGAAACCCTTAAACGCCTAAAGCATGTCTCCTAAACCAAAGCTCGGCGTCAACATTGATCATATCGCCACCCTACGCCAGGTAAGAGGCGAAGAAGAACCTAATCTTATCGAAGCCACTAAAGTCGTTCTTCGTGGAGGCGCCGATCAAATTACGGTTCATTTGCGTGAAGATCGCCGCCACATTCAAGACCGGGATGTCATTGATCTCAAGAAAAAAATAAAAATTCCTCTAAACTTAGAAATGGCTTTAAATAATCAAATTATTAAGTTTGCTTTAAAAATTAAACCCAACCAGATTACGCTTGTTCCGGAAAAGCGCCAAGAATTAACGACCGAAGGTGGCATTGACGTGGTTAAAAATTTTAAAAAAATTCAAAAAACTGTTCAATTGTTTCAAGATAAAAAAATTCCCGTTTATTTATTTATTGAACCAGCCACTGCACAAATATTATGGTCATCCTTAAGCGGGGCAGAGGGGATTGAAATTCACACCGGGGGATACGCTCACGGAAAAGTCACCGCGTCGCAAATTGCCAAGGCGGCCCAAACAGCCGTTGCCTTAGGCCTCAAAGTTCATGCCGGTCACGGTTTAAATAAAAAAAATATTAAGCCGCTTTTAAAAATTAAAGAAATCAAAGAATACAACATTGGACATCATTTAATTTCAGAATCGTTATTTTTAGGACTTGAGAAATCTGTCAGAGAAATGAAAGAGATCATGTAAGGACAGAACAATGTTCTGTCCTTACAAATCCAATTCTTCCTCATAAATCTTTTTAATTTTTGTAACCATTGTTTCAACATTAAAAACACTCAAAACTCGTTCTCTAGCATTTAAACCCATCGCCAATTTTTCCTTGGAAGACAAATCTAAGAACTGCAAAACTTTGGCAGATAAATCATTTTTTTTGTCAGGATTAAAAACCAGACCAGTTTTGCCGTTAACAATAATTTCAGGAAGACCTCCACGGTTAGAACATATAACCGGCTTTCCATAATAACCCGCTTCGATCGCCACGCGTCCAAAAGGCTCTGCCAAAGAAGGAATTAAAACCAAATCAGCTTGGGCATAGATAGCAGTCATTTCGCTCTGTGCACCCCAAAACTTGACCTGTTTTTCTAATCTATTTTGTTTAATTTCTTTTTTTAATTTTCTTAAGTAAGATTTTTCAGAGTGCAAAACACTGCCCACAATATTTAGTTTAAACTCAGGGTATTTTTTAACGAGCGTCGGCAAAGCTTCAATCACTAGGTGCTGGCCTTTACGATTTTCAATCGTGCCCACAATAAAAACTTCTAAAGTATTTGATTTTTTAGAGGCCAATTTCTTAAAAATAGGGGACTCAAAAGAGTTATAGACAACATCCGCTTTAATTTTAAAAGGCTCTAGAGCCGGGGCCAT
>CAYMKA010000093.1:0-6877 GCA_964390935.1 uncultured bacterium | reverse complement strand
AATAGTCGCGGTGTGTTAATTGGAACAAAGAGTTTTGGAAAAGCGTCCGTCCAAGCAGTTCGAAAATTATCTGATGGATCTGCGATTTTAGTAACGACCGCTAAATATCATACGCCGAGCGGAACAGACATTACTAAAAAGGGGATTGAACCAACTCTGGAAAGTATTATTCCAACCGAAACAATTAAATTGGCTCTCGAAGAAGATTATGTTTATAACGCGAAGGATGATACACAGCTTCAAACCGCGATTAAATATTTAAATGGCAAAGTTCGTATCTCGAGATAGTTTAAGGCCCTTCGGCTTTATTGTTTTTGTCTTTTTTTTATTTAGTTTCTTATTTAATTTCTCAGAAGTTTCTCTTGCTCAAAATCAATTGCCTAAAGTGGCCATTATTATTGATGACTTGGGCCCAGGCGTTAAAACTTACGATTTATTATTTAAAAACCCTTATCCTCTGACTTTAAGCGTTATTCCTGCGCAAATGATGAGCACCTCACTCAGCGCGCGTGCAGTTTCAATTAATCATTATGATATTTTTATTCATTTGCCGATGGAACCCTTGGGACGCAGTGCTAAAAAACATTATCCTCTGCAAATTTCAAAAGGCATGTCAGTCACTTCTATAAACGAAGTGATTGATTTATCTAGAGCAAATATAAAAAATGTCAAAGGCATTAACCATCACATGGGGTCTTATGGATCTGCTGACCCACTTTCAATGGAACCGATTATTGAATATTGCCAGACTCACCAATTAATTTATGTAGACAGCATTACTACCCGCAATACCGTTGTTAAAAAAATTGTTGAAGAGAAGCACTATCCTTATTTAAGAAACAATGTTTTTTTGGATGGAAAACTTAAGAAAAAATATATTGAGTTTCAATTTAAACAATTAATTGATCATGCCTTAAAGAATGGATACGTCATTGGGATTGCCCATGCTAATCGTGAGCTTTCAATGAAAATGCTTCCGCAACTGATGAAGCAATACGAAGATCAGGTGCAGTTTGTGAGAGTCAGTGAATTGCCCCAAAGTTTAATGTGGCAGATGCCAGCGACTCAAAATAAAAATGTCTTTAAGAAAAAATATTTAAAGAGTTTTTTAAAACCCCAGATGATTCCTACGCATTAGTTAAAAACAATAACAGTATTTATTTTTGGTTTAATATCACCAATAAATAATATTTCATGATCTCGGTTTGGAGTTTCAGAAGTGCCTTGATCTAAAAATTCAGATAAGCCGCAATGGTTAATCAAATAATGGCATAAATCAGACATCACATAGGTTTCGCGAATAGGACCGTCATAAATCATTTCGATAATATTTTTATAAGATACGATCTGCTTGGAAAGGTCATTGCGAACCGCTAAAAAAGTTTTAATTTTTTCATTAGCATCGCTCTCTCGATTTATTTTCTTTGCCAACATCACTAGACTGAACTGCTCCATCAGCATTTCAACTGATGCCTCATTTTTTTCGTCAAGAATAACAAATTTCATTCTATTTTCTTGGGGGACTATTTTTAAGCTAAATCGTATTGTCATGATTTGCTTTATAACATAGAAAAAAGTATTACTTCAAAGTTTTTATTTATGCTTGTAGACTCCACCTGATGTCTAACATAACTAAAATTAAATTTGGCACTGATGGCTGGCGCGCCAAAATGTCAGACGACTTTACTCTAGATAACGTAAAGCGTGTTTCTTATGCGACCGCTTTGTATTTAAAAAATAAAATTAAAGATCGCCCCATTACAGTCGTCGTAGGTTATGACCGCCGTAAAAATTCAAAATTATTTGCACTGAGTGCTGCCGAAATATTTTCAAGTTTTAATTTTGTGATTTATTTATTTTCACAAGAAACCCCGACTCAACTTGTTTCCTTTTGGGTGAGACAAAAAAAAGCGGACTTGGGTGTGATGTTAACCGCCTCACATAACCCAGCTGAATACAATGGTTTTAAAATTAAAATGCCAGAAGGTTGTTCGGCAAATAATACACTCACCGATGAAATTGAAAAATTAATTCCTGACACCTGTCCTGAAATTTTGGCTAAAGCCTACAAAATTAATGTGCTTTACCCCCGTGATGAATATTTTGCGCGACTGGAGAGTTTAATTGATTTTAAAAAAATAAAAGAAAGCGCCCCGCAAATTGTCATTGATCCTATTTTTGGATCGGGCGCTGGATTTTTTCCAGAGCTGTTTCATAAATTTGAAATTGCTAATACTGAAATTAATTCTGTGCGGGATGAAAATTTTGGCGGACTGCATCCTGAGCCTTTGGCCGAGAATGTGCCGGGACTAATGGCAGCTGTTAAAAAACTAAATTCAAAATATGCTGTAGGACTAGCTCTCGATGGCGATGCCGATCGCAATGGCGCGGTGGGAACGAATGGAGAATTTTTAAATTCTCAAAAAGTTTTTTGTTTGCTCTTACATCATCTTTCTCAAAATAAAAAATTAACTGGTAAGGTTGTGCATGCCTTTAATAATTCAAGATTAATTGGAAAGCTAGCAAAGTCTTATGGTCATGATGTGGTTGAAACAAAAATTGGTTTTAAATATATTGCCGATTACATTTTAAAAGAGCCAGTGCTTTTGGGAGGAGAAGAGTCCGGAGGTTATGCCAACTCGACTCACTTGCCTGACCGTGATGGCATTTATAACAATTTACTTTTATTAGAGCTGATGGCGACTGAAAAAAAATCTTTGGATGAAATTTATGCAAATTTAGAACAAAAATTTGGTAAACATGAATATTTAAGACGTGATTTACATTTAACGGATGCTCAAAAAATAAAATTTTTGGATACATTAAAAAATAATCCACCTAAAGAATTTGCTGGTAAAAAAGTTTCTAAAATCGAAAATTTAGATGGATATAAGCTAATTTTTGATGATGAAAGTTGGATTTTGTTACGTGCTTCGGGCACGGAACCGCTTGTCAGGACGTATGCAGAAGCGAAAAGTGTGAGTGAAATCACCCAAATGCTCGATTTTGCCCAGAAAGTTGCAATTAGTTAGTGATTGCTACGATATAATAGTATGTCTTTATTGACTTTATTTTTGGGGGTTGTCGAAAGTGTTTTTAAGTAAAATTATTGGATATCAATCATCTTTTTCGAATGTTTTAAGACGAATTGATTTGTTTAAGCGACTGGAATCTTCGGCCAAAATTAGATCAAAGCATCAAGTCTTAGTGGTTTCAGATATTGCGGACCAATCGCTTCAATCTTTGTCTGATTTTGCTTTTCATAAGACTTCATATCGAGAAATGCTCATTAAAAATATTACTTTTTATCAGCCAGGTAATTTATTAAAAGAAAGTACCAATGTGAGAGAACATTACAAAATGTATGCGCTCCTCACAGATGTGATGCTCTCCTATGGTTATTCTTTAGAAAAATCTGACGAATACAACATGCATGTATTTGCCGAGTCTTTTCAAAATACCAGACGAAAACAGGTCAACAGTATCTTTAAAGAATTTACTAAAGATAAGTGGGTCGAACTCAGCAAACATTTGTCTGAAATGGAAAAAGACCATTCAATTCCTAAAGAATATGCTATTCGAATGAAGCTTTCACTTTTGTCAGAGGGATTTACGCTTAAAATATTTGGACCAAGGATGAACGAACATGAAGAAGCCCGTTTCAGACAAAAAATTAATCGCCTTTATGAAATTGGCTTTAATGCTGGATCTGCCTATGATATTTATGATCAATTAATTGATGAAACAGAAAGCTATGGCTACGGTTTAATTTTAATTTTAAGAATTTTACGTGATATTCACCCGGGTTTTTACTATAACGTTGAAAATAAAGGGAAACATGCTGTGACTGAAATTACATTACCCAGAATTGGACACGAATAATTTCTCAAATTTCAGGTATAATAAACAAAACACTCCAAAAAGAAATCGGAGAAAACGATAAATGAAATTTGGTCATAAAGACCTACTCGGATTACGAGACCTAACCGCTAAAGAAATCAATTACATCCTTGATCAGACCCGCGCTTTTAAACAAATTTATTCTCGCCCCATGCAGCAAGTTCCCGCTCTCAAAGGCAAAACGGTTTACAATTTATTTTACGAAAATTCGACGCGCACTCGTACCAGTTTTGAACAAGCAGCACGAATGTTGTCTGCTTCAGTAACTAGTTTTGCAGTGTCAGCGAGTTCAGTGCAAAAAGGGGAAACCTTAATTGATACCGTTAAAAATTTAGAAGTTTTGGGAGCATCACTGTATGTCGTGCGACATGAAATGGCCGGAGCACCGCACTTAATTGCTAAAAATGTAAACGTGCCGGTGATTAATGCGGGAGATGGGTTTAACGAACACCCGACCCAAGGACTACTGGATATTTTCTCAATGCGTGAAGTGTGCGGAGATTTAAAAGGCAAAAAAATTGCGATTGTCGGCGATATTTCACACAGCCGTGTAGCCAGATCTAATATTTGGGGACTCGTAAAACTTGGCGCTGAAGTCACTGTGGTGGCTCCGCCAACTCTGATGCCACCTGGAATTGAAAACATGGGTGTTAAAGTTTCTTATGATCTTGATGAAGTGATTCCCGAAGTTGATTTCCTAAACGTTTTACGCATGCAACTTGAACGACAACATGGGCCGCTGTTTCCTTCAGTGCGCGAATATCATTATCTGTTTGGTGTAAATAAAAAAAGATTACAAAAAGCGAAGTCTAATCTGGTGATTCTGCACCCCGGCCCGATTAATCGCGGAGTCGAAATTTCAAGTGACGTGGTGGATGACCCGCGTAATATTATTTTAGAACAAGTTAAAAATGGGGTGGCCGTACGTATGGCTGTTTTGTTTATCCTGCTGCAAGGGCGTCAGAGTTTAATTAAAAAAGAAATAAAACCGGAAGTTAAAGCAGAGGTTAAATCAGAAACTAAAACCGAGGCAAAACAAAAATGAGTAAAACACTTTTAATTAAAAACGGCCTGGTGATTGATCCGGCAAATAAACTGGAAGATATTCGAGATGTATTAATCGAAAATGGCAAAATTATTAAGGTCGAAAAAGATATTCATGTTCCTCATGCTGATGTGATTGATGCAAAAAATTTAATTGTCGCTCCAGGATTGGTCGACATTCACGTGCACTTTCGTCAGCCTGGTCAAGAGAATAAAGAAACAATTAAATCGGGTTCTCTGGCCGCAGCTGCCGGCGGTTTTACGAGTGTGGCTTGTATGGCGAACACCAATCCGCCGATTGATAACTTGGGAACAGTCGAACTTGTTAAAACTATTGCTAAGAATGACGCCATTATTAATGTTTATCCTGTGGCCGCAGTGACTAAAGAAATGAAAGGTGCAGAGCTGACTGAAATGGGAGAGCTTGCAGAGGCGGGTGTTGTCGCTTTCTCTGATGATGGTCTGCCAATTACAGACGCCATGGTGATGCGCAGAGCTCTCGAATATTCTTCAATGTTTGATAAACCAATTTTAGTGCATGAAGAAGACCCCAACTTATGTTGCGGCGGTCATATGAACGAAGGTGAAGTCTCAACGCGTATTGGGATCCCTGGAAAATCTCCTTTATCAGAATCGGTGATGGTGGCCCGTGATTTAATTTTGGCAAAACATTCTGGCAAAGTTCATTTTTGTCATATGAGTTCAGGAGAGTCGATTCGTTTAATTCGTAAAGCCAAACAAGAAGGTTTAAAAGTTTCGGCAGAAACCGCGCCTCATTATTTAGTGTTAACCGAAGAAGCGGTTGAGGGATACAACACCCACGCCAAGATGGCGCCTCCACTACGCACCAAAGTTGATTTAGAAGAGTTAATTAAAGGAATTCAGGACGGTACGATTGATTGTATTGCCACCGATCATGCTCCGCATACTCGTGACGATAAAAATGTGGAATTTAATAAAGCCGCGAACGGCATTATTGGTTTAGAAACTGCCTTACCAGTTGTTGCGAACCACTTGGTTCATAAGAAAATAATTTCGTGGAGTAAGTTAATTGAACTGATGTCTTTAAACCCCGCACGTATTGTCGGTTTGGCTAAGGGCACGCTCAGTGTGGGAGCAGATGCCGACATTGTTTTGATTGATCCAAATTTAGAAAAAAAAGTAGATGTGAATCTTTTTAAATCAAAAGGCCGCAACTGTCCTTTTGATGGTTGGCCACTCAAAGGTTGGCCGGTTAAAACCATCTGCGGCGGCCAAATTGTGGCAGGATAAAAAGAATTCGTTACAATTGCTCTAATGAAGAAAATTCATATTATTGGCGAAGGCATTACCGCCAAAGCTGTCCGCGAAAAAATAACTTCTGATAAATTATTTATTGAATCTTCTTTAGAAGATTGTGATTTTGTCGTGGTTAGTCCCGGGATAAAGCCTAAAGATTTTCCTGAAACTGACAAAGAAATTATTTCAGAAATTGAATTTGCCTTCCGATATTATGTGCGAAGCCCGGTGATTGCTATTACTGGAACGAACGGAAAAAGTACTGTCACAGCTCTTATTGCAGAAGGACTGGGTGTAGAACCGCTTGGTAATTTTGGAAAACCATTGATCTTAGCTAACTTCGATGATCCTTATCATGTGGTGGAAGTCTCAAGTTATCAATTAGAAACCTGTTTTGAATTTCAACCGCATATTGCTGTTATTACTAACATTACTCCAGACCATTTGGATTGGCATGATACCTTTGAAAATTATTTTGAAGCTAAAAAAAATATATGTCTTATGCAAACTAAAGATGATTATGTGGTTTATTTTGATGAGGACCAGGTGGTTAAAGATTTAATTCGTAATGTTTTATCAACAAAACGACCTTTTTTTAGACCAGCTAAAGATAAACTAAAATATAACCAAAATTATTGGGCTGCTCGCGAAGTTT
>CAYMKA010000092.1:0-6893 GCA_964390935.1 uncultured bacterium | reverse complement strand
GGTTATCAAGTAGCAACTGCTGCCAATGGAGACGAAGGCATCGCCATGGCTAAATCTGAAAAACCTGATTTAATTTTAATGGATGTGATGATGCCCAAAAAAAATGGCTACCAGTTAGCAGCAGAATTAAAACTTAAAGAAGCCACCCAGCAAATTCCAATCGTGCTTATGACGGGGACTTCTCAAATGGTCGGAGAGGGCATTCAGTTAACGACTCCTGCTATTGATAAATTAGCCAAACCGTTTGGACGAGAAGAACTGGTTGCGATTGTGAAAAAAAACCTACTCCCCTGACCGGACCACGTCTATCTCTACATCGTCTTCACCAAAAACTCTGGCCCGAATACCAATCGGCTGACAGCACACCACGCAATCTTGAATAAAATTTTGAGAACCTTCAGAAGTTTCAATAAAGACATCATTTGATTCACCACAAAAAGGACACTCAATGACTTTGGATCTCATTATCTGGTAGGGGTCGAGCACTGTTCGGCCCCTACCAGATAAAAAGAGCCGGTTAATACATACACTTCATTACGCTTCCCATATTTTTTAATTGAGGTCACTGCATGAGAAAAATTTTTATACAAAATCCAATTTTTATCTTTGATATCAATAAGCGGATAATTTTCTTGGTCCTTAACAGAAATTAACCCTAATTCCTTAGGTAAATATTTAACCATCGCCTTTGCATCTTTTCGAGCCAATATTCCTACAAAATAATTGATCTTTTTATATTTATATTTCGTTTTTAAATCTTTCACTAAATTTGCGATGGCAGCGGGATTATGAGCTCCATCAAAAATAATCAGTGGTTTTTGATTAATGACTTCCATACGACCAGGCAAAGATTTAATGATTCTAGGTATTTTTTTTAGCTTTAAAATTTTGGCAACAGTTTTAGCAATCAAAATATTGTAATCAAAATTAGTTTGTTTGGAGTTTCGTTTCACAAAAGTAATTGGCACATCAAGAGTTTTTGTTTTCTGGATAAATTGTTTTTTCACCGTCCCCTGAACATCTCCCGCAACGAGAGGGACACCGGCTTTTACGATTCCTAGTTTTTCAGAAGCAATTTTTTGAATCGTATTTCCCAAATAATCCATATGATCCATACCTATACTGGTAATGACACTCACTTCAGGAACAATGACATTAGTTGCATCCCATCTGCCACCAAGCCCGGTCTCCATCACAGCATAATCCACTTTTTGGTCGGCAAAATATAAAAAAGCCACTGCTGTTAAAACTTCGAATTCTGTCGCTTTAACTCTCTTAGCAATAGGATTTATTTTTTTAAGATAACCATCTAATTTTTTTTGAGAAATATTTTGTGAGTTAATTTGAAAGCGTTCGGTATACGAAAAAATATGGGGCGAAAAATAAGCTGCTGTTTTATAACCATTGGCTTTAAGTATTTGAGCCAAAACATTGACGACGGTCCCTTTGCCATTTGTTCCTGCCACATGGATCGTTTTATATTTATTTTGCGGATTATCTAAAACCGTAAGTATTTTTTGAATGCGCTCAAGACCGGGCTTAATAATCACGCCAAAGCTGACAAAGAATCTAATTGTTTTTGAATCGTATTTAATTTTTCTTGAGCCGTTTTTTGTTTAGCGCGTTCGCCCTCAATAACCGCAGCGGGAGCCTTATCGACAAAAGCAGCGTTAGATAATTTACTTTCAAAACGAGCGACTTCTTTTTGCAGATTTTCAATTTCTTTTTGCAAACGTTTTTGTTCTGATTCCACATCTACTAGGCCTGCCATTGGCAGATAGACTTCAATACCCTCCACCACTTTTAAAACAGCGGGCTCAGGTTTTTGATTACTGATCTCAAGTTTTTTTAACTTAGCTAATTTAATAATAAAAGTTTCGTTAGCCTTAATAATTCTTTGAGATTCAGAAGAAGTCTTCACTAAAACCACATCAATTTCTTTCCCTAAAGGAACATTCATTTCACTGCGCACTGAGCGGATCGAATTAACCAGATCAATGACCAATTTAAATTCTTTTTCGGTTTGTGGTTTTATTTTTGAAGTGTCTGCTTTAGGAAATTGACTGACCATAATCATGTCTTTATGTCCCAGCAAATGCCAAAGCTCTTCAGTAATAAACGGCGCAATCGGATGAAGCATTTGAAAAATACCAGTTAAAACCGTTTTTAAAATCTGAGTGTTTCCGCCCTGCTTAGACATTTCGATATACCAATCGCAAAATTCATTCCAGGTAAATTCGTAAATTAAATTAGCGGCTTCTCCGAAACGCATGTCGTTATAAAGCTTAGTCACTTCCTGTAAGGTGGAGTGGTAGCGGCTCAAAATCCATTCATGATGCGTTCCTGTCCCCTGACTTTGTTCCTGCATCAACGCAAAGCGGGTCACATTCCATAATTTATTCATAAAATTACGAGAACCTTTAATTTTATCGACACTGAGCTTGATGTCTTGCCCGCCTGAAGTCACAAGGGAAGTTAAAGTAAATCGCAAAGCATCTGTGCCATATTCTTTAATAATTTCTAATGGATCGATGGCAGTACCAGAAGATTTACTCATTTTTTTACCGTCAGCAGTACGCACCAATCCGTGTAAAAAAACAGTTTTAAACGGAACTTCTTTCATAAAATGGATGCCCATCACAATCATGCGCGAAACCCAAAAAGTGAGAATGTCATAACCGGTCACAAGAGTGGTGGTGGGATAAAACTTTTTTAAATCTGCTGTTTGTTCTGGCCAGCCCATGGTCGAAAACGGCCACAAAGCTGAAGAAAACCAAGTGTCCAAAACATCTTCGTCTTGTTTCAAAATAACATCTTTACCGTATTCTTTTTGGGCTTTTGCCAGCGCTTCTTTTTCGTCGTTGGCGACAATAAAAGGAGTTGTTTCTAATATTTTTTCATTTTGATCTTTTAATACGTACCAAACAGGGATGCGATGTCCCCACCACAATTGACGAGAAATACACCAGTCACGAATATTTTCCATCCAATCCAAATAAATTTTTTCCCAGCGCGCGGGATACAAAGTAATTTTTTTATTTTTAACGGCTTCAATAGCAGGTTTTGCCAAAGGTTTCATTTTCACAAACCACTGTGAAGATAAATACGGTTCAATCACCACTTGCGAACGCTGACAGTAGCCAACGCTGTGTTGATAATCTTCAATTTTTTCTAAGAGATTTAATACTTTAAAAGTTTCGACTACTTTTTCGCGGGCTTTTTCACGGGTCAGGCCTTGATAATCAGATGGTGTATTTTCATTCATGCGCGCTTTGGTATCCATAATGACAATCAGAGGTAAATGGTGACGCTGACCCATTTCAAAATCGTTGGCATCATGCGCAGGGGTGACTTTGACACAGCCGGTTCCAAAATCTTTATCTACTAGATCATCCGCGATAATTGGAATTTCCCGATTCACAATGGGCAGTAATATTTTTTTACCAATTAAATTTTTGTAGCGTTCGTCTTTAGGATTCACGGCCACTGCTGTATCGCCAAGCATGGTTTCAGGACGAGTCGTTGCCACTACTAAAAACTGTTTTGGGTTTTGGGCCAGTGGATATTTTAAATACCAAAGCGACCCCGTTTCATCTTTATATTCCACTTCCACATCTGAAACAGCTGTTTCAAGTTTAGGACTCCAGTTCACAATACGCTTCCCGCGATAAATTAACCCTTCTTCATACAGTTTAATAAAAACAGTGCGGACTGCATCCGACAAACCTTCATCTAAAGTAAAACGTTCTCTCGACCAGTCACAACTGTTTCCCATTTTTTTAATTTGTCCGACGATTGTTTCATGATATTTTTCTTTCCATTTCCAAACTTCTTTGACAAAGGCTTCACGGCCCAGTTGATGACGATTTTTGCCTTCTTTAGAAAGCTGACGTTCCACTACGTTTTGAGTCGCAATGCCGGCATGGTCAGTTCCCGGAATCCATAGAGTACTTTTTCCTAACATGCGGTTGTAACGCACAAAAATATCTTGCAGTGTCTGCACCAACGCATGACCCATATGAAGAATGCCAGTCACATTAGGAGGAGGAATGACTAAACTAAAGGTCTCTTCATTATTAGAAGGTTTGAAAAGATCCGCTTTTTCCCACTGAGCATACCAGCGATCTTCAATTAAACTGGGTTCATAAACTTTAGCGAGTTCTGAGTTAGGCGCTTGATTCATTCAAGACGATTTTACTATATTAAGTCTTGAGCGAGTTGTTCGATTGTTTGGCGATCAGTGGGCGAACTGACCAAATCGGCCAGTCCCGCTGAAACTCCCAGCGTCCCTTCCTTTATATATTTTTTAAGCAGGTTTGAAATTTGAACCATTTGCGGTTTTAAGTTTTTTAAATCCATGGCCACGAGTGCCAGCAAAGTCATTTCAATAGGATCAGAATCTTGATTCTGTTGGTTGTTCGCCTGCATCGTCTTGCCAAGTAGTTCGCCAAACTGCAGAGAAATTTCTTTTAAAGCATTGGCCAACTTCTCCACAAACGACAAAATCAAATCCTGATTGAGCCCAGGATCAACTTTAGTTTGGACCAAGGCATGCATTTTTTTAGCAGCAGCCAGCATTTTTTGCATTTGCAGCGCTAATTGCTGTTGGCGTTTTAAAAGAGTCGGTTTTATTTTTTTAGAAGAGCGCGTGTTCACATCATTTTGCCAGCCCAAGATATATTGAACTCCATTTAAATCGACTTGGATGGCCAGATCGCTATTGGGAATAAGTCTAGCCCGATAAGAAGCCTTTGACTGACCTAGTGACAACAAAAATTTACGGGTCAGGATTCGGTATTTTTTAATCATTTCAGCAAAAATAACTTTTTGGGCTTCATTTTGCTCAAGACTCTGTTTAAATTCTTTAGCTGCTTTTGCCAGTTTTTCAAAATCCAACCGGTAATTGTTTTTTTGCCACTCTTTTTGAAAATAACGTTCTAAAGCGACAAAATCAATTTTCCAATAATGATGAAACAGATCCAAAATTTGTTTCTGAAAACTCCACAGAGCCTTTAAACCACTGGTTTCGCCACCGGCATCTGGACTTGAACCCACTTGGGCCATATAAGAAATTTGTTGCATAGCGATCTATTGATAATCATATACCTGCTCTTTATTTTTCAATAAAAGATTCAAAGAATCGCAAAGCTCCATTTTTTACAATTTCCTACTATAATATGGTCTCGATTTTCAATAAATTGCAAAATCACCAGGAGCTACAATGAGTAAAATCAAATCTAAACACCTTTTTACCTCTGAATCGGTTTCAGAAGGCCATCCAGATAAAATTTCAGACCAAATTTCAGATGCCGTTTTAGATGCCATCTTGGCTCAAGATCCTAATGCGCGTGTGGCCTGTGAGACCTTGTGTACGACTGGCATGGTCGTTGTGGCTGGTGAAATCACAACCAAAGCTTATGTCGAAATTCCTAATATCGTGCGCGAAACCATTCGTGAAATTGGTTACACCGGATCGGACATGGGTTTTGACGCCAACACTTGTGGCATTATGGTTAGTATCGATCCACAGTCTCCAGATATTTCTCAAGGCGTGACTGAAGGCCAAGGTTTACATAAAGAACAAGGCGCTGGCGACCAAGGCATGATGTTTGGTTATGCCACCAATGAAACTCCTGAATATATGCCAATGCCTATTACACTTGCTCACAAATTAACGATGCAAGCATCGAAAATGCGCAAAAACGGCACGTTGCCCTACTTACGTCCTGATGCAAAATCACAAGTCACTATTGAATATGCAGATGGCAAACCTGTTCGCGTCGATACAGTCGTTTTATCTAATCAACATGCTGCTGATGTTTCTTACGAAAAATTAGTAGCCGACATAAAAAAACATGTGATCGATGCGGTCATTCCTAAAGAATTAATCAAAGGCGATTACAAAGTTTTTATTAATCCGACCGGTCGTTTTGTAACCGGCGGTCCTCAAGGTGACTGTGGTTTAACTGGAAGAAAAATTATTGCTGACACTTACGGCGGTGTGGGTTCACACGGCGGCGGTGCTTTCTCTGGAAAAGATCCTTCAAAAGTAGATCGTTCAGCTGCATACGCGGCACGCTACGTAGCTAAAAATATTGTAGCGGCAGGACTCGCTGATAAATGCGAAATTCAAATTGCTTATGCCATTGGCGTGGCCAAACCGGTTTCAGTAAACGTTGATACTTATGACACCGGCAAAATTCCAGAAGCAAAAATTATGGAACTGGTGGATAAACATTTTGATTTAACTCCGGCCGGCATTATTAAAATGCTTGATCTGCGAAAACCAATCTACAAAAAAACTGCCGCCTACGGACATTTTGGCCGTGAAGGTTTTTCATGGGAAAAAACGGACAAAGCAGAACTTTTAAAAAAAGAAGCTAAAGGACTGGCCGTCGCTTAAGGCCCCTTCAAAATGATTATCGGACTCACCGGTCGAAATTGTGCGGGTAAAGGCGAAGCGGCAAATTATTTGCAGAAAAGTTCTTTTATTTATTATTCGCTCTCCGATATTTTAAGAGAAGATTTAGTCAAAGCCGGATTACCTGAAACCCGTGAAAACTTAATTAACTTTGGCAAAAAATTGCGTGAAGAAAAAGGACTGGGCATTTTGGCCCAACAAGTTCTTGAAAAAATTGATCCAGATAAAAATTATGTCATCGATTCCATTCGTCATCCTGAAGAAGTCTTGGCCCTTAAAAAAAATAAAGACTTTTATTTAATTGCGGTTCATGCCAATGCAGACCTGCGCTTTGAACGCATTCAAAAACGCGGCCGTCAGGGAGATGTGAAAACGCTTGAAGAATTTGTCGCCGTCGAAAAAAAAGAAGCTTCTTCTAGCCACAGCGCCGGCCAACAACTAGATGAAACCATTAAAATGGCCGATGTTATTG
>CAYMKA010000091.1:0-7068 GCA_964390935.1 uncultured bacterium | reverse complement strand
GGAATCGCCCCACAATTCACCACCACAAAGGGCTTGTCTTTGCGGTCACTCGAATGATGGATGGCACTGGCCACAAGTTCCTTCCCTGTCCCCGTCTCCCCAAAAATCAAAACTGAAATATCACTATCGAGTGCCTGGTTAATAGCCAGCTTTACTTTTTTAATTTCAGCGCTCTTACCAATAATTTGATCAAACTCTCGTACTTCTTGATTGCGATTACGCAAATATTTAATCTCTTCAGCCTGCTGAGTCAACAACTTCTCACGATTCTTAGCGTAGGCCTCAAAAATAAACAGACCTAAGAAATCTAAAAGCTTTTCAAACTGGAAAATCGAAGGATCAGGCGTTTCATCGGCAAAGGTTTCGTGCATTGAACTTTTTAAAGTAAAAATAATCGTCGCCAAATCTTTTTCGCTAAGACCCGCTTTTTGTGAACGGCTATACAGCGCATCTAAAATTTCAAGAACCGGTTTAAATTCTTTGATTTCAACTTCAGGCAATTTAATATCTTTGGCGCCGGAAATTAAATTTTCGAGTAATTGTTCTGATTGTTTTTTAAGTTTATCGTTTTTTTGAAACTCAGGATTTTTTTCTAAAGTCCTTAACCATTCTTTTAAAATGCGGTCTTTGTTTTGAGAAAGAAGTTGATTTTGAGTTTCTTTTGCCATGATGACTTAACCCACTTTTTGAAACTTAACCCGTTTCATAAGAGGTTTTACCGCCCGGGGATAACATAGTTTTGACGCATCACAAATCACTTTGGCAGAACTAACCGCTGTGCCATAAATAACGGCCTCTAAATAATTTTTAGGATTTTTCTGCAGACTATGGATAATGCCTGCCACCAGCGCATCGCCGGCTCCCAGCGTTGATCGCACCCTGACATGAGGCGCTTCAACCATATACAAACTCTTATCAGGCAGCAAAGCCAAAGAGCCTTTAGCGCCTAAAGATAACACCACAAAAGGAATTCCCTGCGACTGCAACTGCCTCAGCGCCTTTATTTTTTCGGGTAAAGATTTCATTTTTTTTCTAAACAATCGTTCTAACTCATGTTCATTGGGTTTTACCAAAAAAGGTTTTTCCTTAACCCCTAGTTCTAGGGCTTCTCCATCCGCATCTAAAACAATCTGACATTTAGGATTTTCTTTTTTAATTTGCCTAATTAATTTGGCATAGGTGTCTGCGGGCAGTCCCGGAGGCAGAGAACCTGAGAGCACAAAAATTTTAGCGGTATCGGCCAATTGTTTTACTAAATTCACAAGTTCGGCATATTCAAATTTAGTGACCGCGCCGCCTGGCAAATTAAAACGGGTCATCTTGCCACTTTTTTTATCTTTGATGGCAATATTTTCACGAGTCGGTGAATCGGTATCAACTGCCCACATATACAAACCCTCTGATTCAAGCATTTGTTTAAACTCGATACCTTGATATCCGCCTAAAAGACCAAGAGTGGTGGCCTTGCCTCCCAAAACTTTAACTACTCTTGAAACATTAACCCCTTTTCCGCCGGGCGTTCGAATCACTTCTTCCACGCGATTAGAATCATCAGCTGAAAATTCTGAAACGGTGAAAGTGACATCAATTGCAGGATTTAAAGTTAGCGTTGTAATCATATATGTCTAGAAATTGTACACAAAAGATTTGCTAATTGTCTCTTGTGAAATAGAATGAAACAGATGTTTTATTCAAAGAAACATATTTCTGACGAACAAATTAATGAAATTCATAACCGCTTACTCGAAGCGCTAGGGCCTATCAAAAGAAGTCTTAGAGAAGATTTAAATGAGCACAAAGCAGTAAAGAAAGCTTTCGGTTTAAGCGATTTTCCTGAAATGCTTATCCAAAACAGCCAGTCGAAAAATGAAGAAGAAAGAAAAAATCTAAGTGAAAATATTTTTGTTAATCTGCATTTGTTTATTGTTCACACTTTGGGATCACCTGATGTCTGGACAACTCGATTACAAAAACTAAGTTTTTGGGACATGGACAATTATTTTAAAGATTGGTCGGAAGGACGACCGACCGAACAATATCGTCAAAAATTTAAAGCTCTCAGCGTAAAGCGTATATCCTTTAAAAGAATTTCAGATGCCCATCTGGAAATGCTCAATCAACTGCTTGAAACTCTGCTTAACTTTACTTTTAGTCTAAAACCTATTGATGACAACATTTTCGTCGGACATGTCACCCATCATGACAGCATGAGAAATTTAGTTAGTTTTAAAAATTTCATTATCTATCTAAAACAACGTTTGGTCGAAAAAAGACTTTTAGATCGAAAAATTTTTTACGATAAATTTAAAGCCCAAATTCGCAATCCCATTACGGCTAAATATTTTGAATACATTCTGTCTTTAAAAACCAAAAATGCAGAGGAGGAAGCCGTTGATATCTTTAAAGAATTAGATGCAAAATATCAAAAAGGAGAACTCAATTCTGTAGAAATAGATTTTAGTAATCATCAAAGCATCGAAAACGGATTAAACAAATTAGTTGAGAGTTCTGATAAGCAGTTACATCAACTTACCCCAGCACAACAAAAAAGTGTTGAAACTTTTTCTGACGATATACAGTCTGGTCAATTTGGGAAAGCCGACCCCAACAACTTTAATCCTGGAGAGAATTAGATTAAATTAATCTAGCAAACTCCAAATAGCTCCTGGGCGCATATACATCGAGCCTACAAAGTTACCGCGTTCATCCCACCCTTCCGGTGTTCTAAAGAAATAGCCTTTTTCATGATAAATCGTTTTAAAAAGTCCCGCTAAAATTTGAAAAGCCTGATTTTTCATATCGTTATCCATCATGAGCTTTGCTACAGAAAAACTAGTTCCCACCCAGGCATCATCGCCTTGTTCGTGTCCGCATGATTTGCCATCTTTTGTTTTACCGTTCGCCACACCACGAAAACCATTCGCAAAACCAAGCACATTGTTTTTATAAATCGTTTCTAAAGCCGATTTAATTTTTTTACGATCAAACAGCGGTGGTAAATTTAAAATATCACAGTACCATTGGCCATTTAATTGATCAGATAAAATATCGGTATTGCCTTCATAGCAATCAAAATATTTTCCATTCCACAGTTTTTTAACAAAAACTTTACTGCCCTGCTTATACCAAGTGTTAAATTTTCTACCAGATTTATTATCGCCTACAATTTTAGACATCTTGGTCGCAGCTGAAAGTGCAGCTAGCCACAATGTTCCGCAATAAGCAGACACACCGCTCATCGGCCAATTATCATAAGTTTGATCAGGAAAACCGTCGTTTTCGATCATGCCATCGTTATCACGATCCATTGTTTTTAAATAATCGAGCGCTGCCACAACCGCTTTCCAATTTTTTTGAATAAAGCTTTTATCTTTTATTTTATTTTTTTGGTCATCAAATAAGTATGCGCGATAAATCAGCAAAACAAATTTTGCATTTAAGTCTTTCCAGTAGTTAACGTTACGCCAAATGTAACCATTAGAAACACGCAAAGGCGCTCCTTGGAGCGAACCTAAATCGTGCGGCACAGAACCTTTTAATTTAATCGGACCTGCATACATTTCAACAGGCTTTTCCGTAATTTCTAAATCAGTCATCCAGTTATATTTCCAATAACGACGATGGGTTAAATCTTCTTGTAAAACCGTTTTGCCAAACTGATTCATCACATTCTTTTCAAGTTTTGGCCAAAAACGGAGTAACGGAAACGAACCATAGTATCGAACGTCTAACGTTTCATAAAAGAAATAATCAAAACATTCCAGAGATCCAAAATCTCCCGACTTCGCATCCCAAACAGTGCCCCCATCAGCAACATAATAAAGTTCGTTAAACATCATGCCGTACAACCATGACGGAAATTTATTTTGTCCAATGACTCCGTTTTGCCATTCTTCAATCTGACGCAACCATTTAGGATATTCAGTTAAAGCAATATTGGCTAATTTAAAAGAATTATTTCCTGACTTCCCTAAAAACTTTGTGTAATAACGATAAAAGTTTTCGCCTTTTTTTAATTCATGCTTGGGCAAATCCCAGGTTAAAGTAAACGGAATCACTTTTGTTTCGCCAGGATTTAATTTTACTTTGACTGAAATTGCACCAGCCGCAAAAGCTTTTTTGCCAGCAAATTTTTTCGATTTTTTTAAGGTGCCGTCGTTTGAAAAATTTTTCCAAAGGCTGGTTCCTTTAGAACGCGGATCAAAATATTCATGAACAGAAATTTCAGAATGTTTATCGTTAGCGGTTGCCAGGGTGAGTTCGCCTGCACGGCCTTTATTAGAAAGAGTCAGGCCAAAGCTTTTACTATTTTTTACCACTTTATGAACTTGAGTGGCTTTAGTTTTAGTAAAAAAACAGGATTCAGAGTTATGAGGGGCATTAGGCCAGGTCACATCCCACGAAAAAATATTTTCAAATGAAAATGCAATCGCCGACTCCACAGGCTCTAAACTTTTATTAACCAGTTCATATTCAAAGACGGCGACAGGATACGAAGTTTCTTTGTAGTTATTAGGAATAATCGGTGAAAACTGACGGCAGTTTAATTCAACTTTCGAATCAGGATGACGATAATCAATAAATGCTTGAGGGTATAAAAAACCCGTCTTAGCTTTATATCCAGCATGACTATGAGAACTTGGATCCACGTCCTGTGGAAAATATTTCCAGTCTTTTAAAATTCCTTTTTTAGGTTTGGTTCCGCTCAAAACAGCTGCAAAAGTTTTTTCAGCATTTTTTTCATAGTAATGAAAAGCACAGCCTGGTAAATTTTCGTAAATATTTCGTCCAGCATACAAATGCCAAACCGAAAAATCTCCTTCTGAAGTTCGGCCAATGGTTCCGGCCCCAAAACCACCTAATGGAATTCCATGTGGAAAATTATCCATCAATGGATGAGGGTGAGATTTTTCAAAACCTGGTTTTATCTTTTGCGTTTCACCCAAGAAGTACTTAACAGCGGCGTTTTTTAGTAAATCAACATTTTTTGACATAGTTGTGGAAGTTTACTACAGGCCCCCCAACCCCCTGAAGGGGGTGCATTCTATTGTGAAGTCACACGTAAAGAAAATTTCTTTAACAAACAGAGAGATTTATCTTTTCTCTAACAACCACACATTTTCTTTGGCAGGAACCTGTCCTTTCATTCCTCCCCCTGGGACCTCAACACTGTCAATTAATATAAGATGATACTCATTCTCATAATGTTTTTTAATTTCATCAGCACTTAAAGAAAAAGGAGGACCTTGTATTTTATTTTGATCATATTCATAAACTACCAGCAGTTGGGCTGCCTTATTTGTAATATCCATTAAATGTTTAGTGTATTTTTCTCGTAATTCTTTTGGCAAAGCCACTAGAGCCGCCCGGTCATAGATGGCATCTACTCTGCCTAATACTTCTTTAGAAAGTTCAAAAATATCCCCAACAAAAATATCAATATTTTGAGCAGCATAGTGATTAAATTTACCTAAATGAGTGATCTGCGGTTTGATTTCAAGTTCAGCGAACAATTCTTGAATGGCTGTTTCCACTAACTCTGCTCCGACCACTTGATACCCTTGTGAAAGCAGCCAGGCGATATCGAGTGTCTTTCCACACAACGGTAAAAAAACTCGACTGCCTTTTTTAAGATTTAATTTTTCAAAATTTAATTTTAAATGAGGATTAACCTGACTTTGATGAAAAGCAATTTCCTTCTTTTTCCATTTTTGAATCCAGAAATTTTTTTCCATTGATTAAATCCTCAAAATTTGGTGCCCGGAAAAGGACTTGAACCTTCATGAGTTTGACCTCGCTAGAACCTGAATCTAGTGCGTCTGCCAATTCCGCCATCCGGGCCAATTAGAAGTTATTTTGGTGCCCCCGGTCCGACTTGAACGGACACAGACGTAAGCCTACATGATTTTGAGTCATGCGCGTCTACCAATTCCGCCACGGGGGCCAAATAAACTATAAAACTTTTATAACACCAGCCAGGCCGGCACAAAGGTCCCGCCAAGCAGTCCTAATGTATATGCCAAAACAATAAAAACAGAGATTACCAAACCAATCACAAACAAACTATCCCCCAAAGAATCATTAAAACGTTCAATAATCAGCTTTCCAAGCAGCGCAAAAGAAACAGAAACGGCCAAGATCAAAATTAAATTATTTTGATAAAGATTATTAATTTTTTTAAGTTCTAAAAAGAATTGATAGGGGTAATAAACAAAGCCGCGCGGTAAACCTTTAATACGGGCTTGCACCGAAAAATCAACGGGCTTTTCGGAAGAATAAAAAATTTGAAAGATACCGCCATCATTTTTTTCTAAAGCATTGTTGCCGGCAATAGTAATTAAAATCACATCTCGATTTAATTTTTCATCTCTTTCAATTCTTTTTTTAAACAAAATCGATTCCTGGCTGACCCCAGCCATTTCTACTCCCAAAATTTTAACCGGTTCAGAAGGCACAATTTTTAAAGGCTGGGTTTCAGAAATCGTCGACTGATCAATTAAGACCGAACTCGAATTCCACAGTGCCACTTTTTTGGCGAAAATAATAGGCACTTGCCTGCCATCCCAAAAAACTTTGAGACGATTAGGAGCTAATTGTGTATTAACTATTTCTTGATGATTTCCGACTGTAAAATAACTTTGATGAAGGGCTCCCCACAAAAAACTGGTGATTGCGGGCAAAAGAATTGCCGTAATCACCCAATTGCCTAAAAAATGAAATGGAGTTTTTTTACTTCGATTAGATGAAGAGGTCTCTTTATTTTTTTTACGTCTCATAAATCTCGATCTGACTCTAACAATTCAAATAAATCGCGATAATCATTATTGGCATTCCATACATACCAACCATGGGCTCCATTTTCGTGACAGGCCTTCATCTGGTCACGCATATATTCTTTTAAATTTTTACCTGAAATAGCTAACTTCATATCAAAACCTTGAATATAAGGCACAATTCTGACACGACCATCTAAATAAGATTTCATCCGAATGATTCCCTCCTTGTAAGTTTCATAAGGATTGGACATACGGTTGGGCTCTTTATAAAAATGCGAGGGGTACAGCATCG
>CAYMKA010000090.1:0-7143 GCA_964390935.1 uncultured bacterium | reverse complement strand
AAACTTAGAAGCGGTTGCCGCCACCAAATCCACCGCTGCGAGCTTCGCGAGGTGCCATTGGTTTTGCTTCGTTAACAGTCATCGGACGACCTTCGTTGTCCTTGCCGTTGAACATTTCGATTGCTTTTGCTGCGTCTGCATCGTTATTGAATTCTACGAATCCAAAACCTTTGCTGCGGCCGCTCATGCGATCAATGATGATGTTCGCAGAAGCCACTTCTCCAGCTTGAGAGAACATGCTCTTCAAACTTTCAGAAGTTGCCTTAAAAGGTAAATTCCCTACATATAATTTTTTTGCCATAACTACTATCTCCTACTTTATATCGATCAAGAGCCACTGACCAAAACCGCAACCACCAAACTTGAGTTCCAGGACGAAAGCTAACTTGTCAGTGACAACTGTAATCGGTAAAAGCCAATGTTTCAATCAATTTTTGAGATTTTGAGACCAAAAACACCCAAAAACCGACTTTTTTTGCCAAAAAGGTGCTTGTCAAACCTATTTTACCGGTATCAAATAGCACCCTAATTATGTTCAAGGAGGAAAAAATGAATTCTAAAAAGATGTTTCTCACAGTAGCGGCCGTCATTTTACTGGCCAGCACGGTGATGGCAGACAGCTATCAATTGGACACCCAAAAAAGTTCGGTGACCTGGACCGGAAAAAAAGCTATCGGAACGACTCACACTGGCAATTTGCAATTTAAAGAAGGCGCATTAGACGTAACGAATAATCAATTGGTGAGCGCTCTTTTTGTAGTTGATATGGCAACATTGACCGACAAAGATTTAGCAAAGAAACCCGACATGCAAAAAAAATTAGTGGGCCATTTAAAATCTGCTGATTTTTTTAATGTTGAGAAGTTTCCCACCTCTACTTTTAAAGTGACAAAAGCAGAAAAAAAATCTGAAAAAGAAGTTTTGTTAAAAGGCACTCTGACCATTATTGGCAAAACTCAGCCTGTTGAAGTTTTAGCCCAAATTGAAAAAACCAAAACCGGTGGCAAAGGCACAGCAAAACTGGTCATTGACCGGACTCGCTGGAATTTAAAATACGGCTCTGATAAATTTTTCAAAAATTTAGGCGATAAAATTATTAAGGATGAGATTGAGCTTGATTTAAATATCGTTTTTATTAAAAAGTAAAAGGAGCTTTATGGAACCAACTATCGCCGCTAAAAAATCAGCCAACAAACCTTTTTGTGATGGAACTCATTCCAAACTCTAGACTTTAATTTAGACAGGGAGAGATTCTCTCTCTCCCTGTATTACAATCTCGTTATCTAAATGAATACAATTCTCTGGTTTCAAAAAGATTTGCGTCTGGAAGATAATCCCGCTTTAAATCTGGCCTGCCAAAGTGCAGGAGTCATTCCGCTCTTTATTGTTCCTGAAGATATCGGTTCGGCCAGTAAAGTTTGGCTCCATGGCGCGCTCAAAAAATTAACAAACGATTTAGAAAAAACCGGCAGCAAACTCATTTTACAAGAAGGGCCTGCTGAAAAATTTTTATTAGAGATTGCGCAAGCCCACGAGATTAATTCGGTAATTTGGACCAAAACAAATGATCCTATTCTTGACGCTCAAAATGAAAAAATAAAAAAAACTTTAGAAAGTAAAAAGATTTCGGTTCAGATGCTGCCTGGAAATTTATTATTTGAACCTCATGAAATTAAAAACTTACAAAATAGTCCTTTTAAAGTTTTTACAGCCTTTTATCATGCCTGTCTTAAAAAATTAAAAGATTATCAACCGCAAGTCGCGCCCCAAAAAATCCCTGCCCCTAAACGCTGGCCTAAGAGTGTGGATCTTGATCAATTAAAACTGCTTCCTCAAATCAAATGGCATAAAGAGATGATTGATTTTTGGAGCATTGAAAATTTAGACACTAAAAAAACAATCAAAAATTTTATTGAAGAAACATTAAGTGATTATTCAAAAAACAGAGACATCCCCTCTATCAGAGGCACTTCTCTTGTTTCCCCTTTTTTAGTCTGGGGCCAAATTTCAGTAAAACACTTCTACCATTTTTTAAACCAGTTTCCCCAGAGTGCCCCTTATCAACGTCAGCTGATTTGGCGTGAATTTGCTTACCACCTGCTCAACCATTTTCCAGAATCGACAAAAGAACCCATGAATTTCAAATTTAAAAATTTTCCCTGGGAAGACAAAAAACAACACAGGCTTTTAAAAGCGTGGCAAAAAGGTTTAACCGGTTATCCACTCGTTGATGCTGGCATGCGTCAGCTTTGGCAGACCGGCTGGATGCATAATCGTGTGCGCATGGTCGTGGCTTCTTTTTTAACTAAAGATTTATTTATTTCTTGGCAAACAGGTGCCAGGTGGTTTATGGACACACTTGTTGATGCTGACCTCGCCAATAACACCATGGGGTGGCAGTGGGTAGCGGGCTGCGGAGTGGATGCAGCGCCCTATTTTCGAATTTTTAATCCGATCACTCAAAGCGAAAAATTTGATCCGGAAGGGGCTTATATCAAAAAATATGTACCAGAACTTAAAAATTTACCCATAGAATATATTCATGCTCCCTGGTTGGCCCCTGCCGATATTTTAGAAAAAGCCGGAGTCATTTTAGGAAAAAATTATCCCTTGCCATTGGTCAATCACTCTGACGCACGTCAAAAAGCTTTGGCGCTCTATCATTCTTTAAAATAACAGTTAAAATCATCTCACTTATGGCGCTGACCGCTTCTCAAAAAATTCGTATTCGCACCATTGTCATCTCCATTTTGGTAGGGGCTCTCATTTTAGGCTTGAAATTTATTGCCGCCGAAATGACGGGTTCGGCAGCGCTGCAGTCGGACGCCATCGAAAGCATGGTCAATGTGGCAGCAGCCATTTTTGCTTTTTTTGCGGTGCTATTTGCTGATCAACCTGCCGATGCCGATCATCCTTATGGTCATGGCAAGGTTGAACATTTTTCTTCAGTGTTTGAAGGAGGACTTATCGCCGTGGCCGCTCTGGTCATTATTTTTGAAGCCATTTCTACTTTAATGAAAGGGCCAATTTTGCAAACGCTGAGCACCGGACTGCTCATTAACTTTTGTGCCGGAGGTTTAAATGGACTGCTTGGCTTTTATTTAGTTCGCAATGGAAAAAAATATCACTCCAAAGCGCTTGAAGCCGACGGTCATCACGTGCTCTCAGATTTTTTAACCACCTTGGGAATCGCAGGGGGATTGTTTTTTGGTTTTATTTTCAAATTGCCCTGGGTGGATCCGGCTATTGCTCTTGGGATTGGGCTATTACTCGGCCTCACCGGTTTTAAACTTGTTCACGAATCAGCTAACGCTTTACTGGATAATGCCGATCCCAAATTAACCGAAAAAATTGTGCAAACTATTAACGAAATCAAAACACCAGAACTGATTTCAGTTCATGAACTGCGCACAATGCGTTCGGGCAGATATGTGCATGTGGATATTCACATGGTCGTGCCCGAATTTATGAGTGTTGAAAAAGCACATCAGCTCATTGAAAAGATGGGATTAAAAGTAATCGAACTGTTGGGACTTGAAGGAGAATTTCATACTCACACCGACCCCTGCCAGAAAAAATATTGTGTCTCCTGTGAAATTAAAGATTGCCCCATAAGACTTGAGCCTTTTAAAAATAAAAAACTTTTAACTTTAGCGGAAGCCACCACAGTGATGAAAACAGAAATTGTCGGATAGTTGGAAAATAAAAAAAGGCGGCCATTTCTAGCCGCCTTTAAAAATTTTATCTATTGATAATTTTTATTTCTTATCTAATCCCCAAATGACCGCTCCACGTACGGCGATATAAAGAAACACAAAACAATACAATGCTGCCAACTCCCCTTGGTTAGCCACAGGGAAAAACGATTGATTAAATTGAAATTTCCAATGAAAGAAAATATAAGCTACGGCCATTTCACCTGAGCTGATAAAAGCTGCAATGCGAGTTTGAAAGCCAATTAAAATCAGAGCACCGGCAACGAGTTCAATTAAACCTGAAAACCAGGGCAAAGTTCCAAAAGTGACTGAGTATCCGCCCATCATGACATTAAACATTTTTTGCACACCATGAAAACCAAACATCAGAGCCGTCACTATACGGAGCGCCCCATAGATTTATTTCTCGAACTTATTTAAAAATTTCATTCTTAACTCCTTTTTTAAAAGATTTGTTTTATTGTACTGAAACCATTTTTCAGAATCTACTGTTAAGTACTATTTTTAAACGAGCTTACGATCTGCAGGACGTAAGTACCAAGAAGCCACCACCAAGATCAAAAAGATCAAAGGAGTCGAAACTTGCATCGGGCCTGCTGAAAAAAACGGGTCTCCCGCAAAAAAGTGAGAAGCCGCTGCGCCTGTTAATTCAAAAACAAACCCGGCATAAGCCCACTCTTTTAAAAGCGGATAGCCGGGGATCAAAATCACAATTGCACCGGCTAATTTCCAAAAACCTAAGATATTAAGAAGATACAGAGGATAACCTAAATGAGTCATCGCTTCGATGGGTTGTTGGGCATGAGTCAAAAATAATGCTCCGCCAATCACAAAACTAACCGGACCTAAAAGAGTGGTGAGCCAAAATGCCACTTTTTTCATTAGATCTTTTTTCGAAGGCTTTTTCTTACTTTTAGCCATTATAAAATCAGCTCCTTATCATTTTTTCGATTCACGCAAATCATATACAAATTCAAAACAATAATCACCAGACCGATGCCTGGTTATTTCAGTTTCGATAACAAAACTTCTAATTGATCTACACACTGGCTAATACCCTGCTCAAAGCCCATTTCAATCGTTTGCTTCAAAGCTGCTTCGTCTGCAAATTTCAATTTAAAATCAACATTTATACCCGTTAAAGTTTTTGTAAAAATAAACTCTCCCTTTGATGCAGGCAGTATGTTATCTACATTGCCTGTTTCATCACAGAAAAAATCTTCGACTTCAAAATTTTTATGCTTATTGATTTTAAGATAATTCATTCTGGCCCAATGTTTTTGGTTTTCTGGACCCGCCATAGCATACAGCCAAAAACCGCCTTCTCGAAAATCCATTGATTTAGTTTCAGCTTTCCAGGGCGCTGGACCCCACCACTGATTTAAAAATTCTTTTTCGGTATATGCCCTCCAAACCAATTCTAAAGGTGCTTTAAACTCACGAGACACCATGATCGATTTATCTTCCAGATCTCTTTTGATTTTTGTTTTTTCACTCATGACTCTAGCCTTTCATTTTGGCCAAATATTGTTCCAGTTTATCCATGTTTTGTTTTAGACCTTCTTTCGCTTGAACATTTTTAAGAGTTTCCTCCAGCGCTTCTTTAGTCGGAAATATCATGGCCATGGTCAATTTGGTTTTATTTCCTACCGCTTCGAAAACAACTCTCACATGAAACATTTTGGGGTTTTCTTTATCGCCATGGTCATAAACTAATATTTCAGGTTTTTTGACTTCGATATAAGAAATTAAATTAGGCCAGTCCTTACCGTCAGGACCATGCATCATGTAATCCCACACTCCGCCCGGTTTGACTTCCATTTTATAAACCGTGTTGGTAAATCCATTGGGTCCCCACCACAGGGCAATATGTTCAGGTTTGGTCCAAACTTCCCAAACGAGTTCACGCGGCGCATCAAACACACGCTCATAAGAAAGTTCTCTATCTTTCGTATCTGTCGATATATTACTCATACGATATTCCTTTCTTCACTCACTACTATCCACTCACTACTCGCTACTAACTACTTGCTTACTTCTGCGAGGTATTGATCCAACACTTCAAACGAACCGCCCCAGCCTTGAGTCATTCCAGGGATTGCATCACTAAAAGTTTTCGCTTCAATTTCATTAGGATTAATCGGTGTCCAGGTTAAAGTGATTTCTGTGTTGGCGCCTTTATCTTTAAAAATAACAGTCGTGTTCATTTTGAGCGGCCAGGTAGCACTCATGGGATGACGAACAGGATTTCCTTTTTCATCTGAAAAATATTGAACATAAATAATTTTTTCGATAGGACTAATTTCTTTATATTCGGCCATGCCATACATAGGAACGTTGCCAGGTCCGTATGTTTTGTAGTGAACTGTTCCCCCGGCACGCAGATCAGCTTTCACATATTCATATTTGCTGCCTTTAGGGCCCATCCAATTTAATAAATGTTTGGGATCGCTCCAAACTTGAAATACTAATTTACGAGGCGCTTTAAATTCTCGTGTGATTACAAAATCTTTCGACATAAATACTTCCTTTCTTAACTGAATTTTTTTCCAGTTTTCATATATTCGACCAATTGGTCTAAAACAGTTCCCCATCCGCTCGTGAAACCCATTTTTTCGTGATTGTTACGATCAGTTTCATTGGAGTGTTTTGCAATCGCAATATATTTTGTACCTTTAGCAGTAGGTTCAAGTAGAAGTGTTGCAGTAAAAAGCATGCCAGCGCCTGATTCTGGTTTTGGCACCGGACGAAATCCAGGAGAAAGAGCGTCAGTCCAAACTAATTTTCTATTGGGAACAATTTCTAAAAAACAGCCGACGTTAGGAAATTTTTGTCCTTCTGGTGATTGCATCACGGTAAAAAATTCTCCGCCCGGTTTTAAATCAATACGGGCTTCAATTGTTTTCCATGGAACTGGGGTAAACCAATGCACAATGTGTTTGGGCTGCGTCCAGGCTTCCCAAACCAGTTCTGGTTTTACATCCACCTCTCGTTCTAAAACTAAATCTAAATTCGGATCGATTTTAATTCCTTGGATTTCTTTCATGACTGTTTCCTTTCTCTCCCCCTCGTCTGCTTCGCAGACACTCCCCCTGCGCTTAGCTGGGGGAGAAACTGGGGTTATATTTTTTTTAATTGTTCTTCCAAGCGATCGAAGTTTTCGGCATTGCCTTGGATCGCAATGTCTTTAATGCTGTTAAAGGCATCTTGTGATTCAAAAACCATATTCCAGGTTAACTTGGTTTTAGAACCTAATTTTTCAAATTTAATCGTTGCAAAATAATAAGGACCTGAGAGATGTTCTAAAACAATTAATTCGTTCGGTTTAATCTCTCTATATATAGAATGATTTTTATATCGTTTGCCGTCCGGGCCAATCATGTCGAAATGCCATTCACCGCGGGTTTTGAGTTCAAAATGATAAAAA
>CAYMKA010000089.1:0-7203 GCA_964390935.1 uncultured bacterium | reverse complement strand
GTTTGGCAAAGTGCGAACAAGACTGAGTGGCAGTTCAGGCGGTCATAATGGCTTACGATCTATTGAACAGTCTTTAGGAAATCAGGATTTTAAACGCATTAAAATCGGAATTGGTCATCCTCGCAACTTAGACGGTTCTCATCCGGTTAAAGACTATGTGTTGGGAAAAATGTCTAATGAAGATCAAGCCCAGTTAAAAACTATCTTTGAAAAAGTCATGCAAGCTTTAAAGCCCTTAACTCCCGAAAATTAGTAGAATCTCCTTTCTATGTCTGAAAGTATTGCTCTTCTTGTCGGCAAAAATTATGCCTTTGAAAAATTAATTAAAAAGTTTAGCGAGCTAAAATTCGAACGAACACCTCTTGTCGTTGCTCCGGGAGATTTTGCAGTCCGGGGCGGCATTATTGATATTTACCCCACGCACCACACTCACCCATTACGCATTGAATTTTTTGGGGAAGAAATCACTTCCCTTCGTTCTTTTGATCCCCATACTCAAAGATCATTAAGTCAGCTCAAAGAAACCGAAATTAAAGAGGTGATGAGAGACGAACATCGCCTGATTCATTCGTCTTATGCTGATTTATCTAGCGAAGTCATTTTGTCTGATTTAGAGAAAGGCGATTATGTCGTTCATTTACATCACGGAGTCGCGCTATTTCATGGTTTAAAAAGAAAACAATTTAAAAGCCGCAACGGTCAGTTTGATCTAGAAGGTGAATTTTTAGAACTTGAATTTGCCAATAACGATCGAATTTTTACCCCCCTTGAACAAGTTAAGTGGATTCAAAAATATTCTTCCGGAGATTTACAACCGCAGCTTAGTAATTTAGCAGACGGCAAATGGACTAAAGAAAAACAAAAAGCTAAAAAAGCGGCTGAAGACATTGCCGCTGATTTGCTCGAAGTTTACAAACAACGTGCGATTCAAGATGGACATGCTTTTGCTGAAGACAGTGTTTATCAAATTGACTTGGAAAAAAACTTTCCCTATCAAGAAACAGTCGATCAAAAAAAAGCCATTGAAATGGTCAAAAAAGATATGGAGAGTCCGCGTCCGATGGATAGACTTATTTGTGGCGACGTGGGTTATGGCAAAACCGAAATTGCATTGCGGGCCGCTTTTAAAGCGGCAGTCGATGGCAAACAAGTGGCAATCATTGCGCCTACCACCATTCTTGTGCAACAACATTTAAATACCTTTAAAAAACGTTTTGAACCTTTTACTCATCAAGTGGCTATGCTCAGTCGTTTTGTGACCGCCAAAGAACAGAAAAAAATTGTCGAAGACATTCAAAGCGGAAAAGTAGATGTGGTCATTGGCACTCATCGCTTATTGCAAAAAGATATTGTTTTTAAAGACCTGGGCTTAATTATTATTGATGAAGAACACCGTTTTGGAGTTAAGGACAAAGAAAAGTTTAAAAAATTACGGGCAACAGTGGATGTCTTAGCTCTCAGCGCCACTCCTATTCCGCGCAGTTTATATTTGGCACTTTCTGGAAGCCGGGATATCAGCATTTTAAGTACCCCGCCTAAAGATCGTTTTCCGATTGAAACTTTTTTAGGAGAACATGATGACATCTCTGTCGCTAACGCTATTCGCACCGAACTCGCTCGCGGCGGACAAGTATTTTATTTATCAAACCACGTTCGCGGCATGACCGAACTTAAAAGTGATCTTGAAAAATTAGTGCCTGAAGCCAAATTTATTGTCGGTCACGGCCAAATGAAGGGTCACGAATTAGAACAAGTCATGCTCGATTTCTTAGAAAAAAAAGCAGATGTTTTGGTTTGCTCAACCATTATTGAATCAGGTCTTGATATTGCCAATGCCAACACCATGATCGTCGACGACGCAGACATGTTTGGCTTAGCGCAGCTGCATCAACTGCGCGGACGCATTGGCCGCAGCAATCGACACGCGTTTTGTTATTTGTTTTATGACGGCAAAAAATATTTATCGCCCACAGCCCATGAAAGACTCCAGACGATTAAAGAATATGCCGCTCTAGGATCGGGATATCAAATTGCTATGAAAGATTTAGAAATTAGAGGTGCTGGTAATATTTTGGGGACGCAGCAGTCCGGCATGATTGCAGCGGTTGGTTTTGATTTATTTTCACAAATGCTCGAAGAAGCAGTTCGTGAAAGTAAGGGTGAAAAAATAGAAAAAGACAAAGCCTATGTTTTTTCTAACAATCGATCGGCTTTTATTCCCAACCAATATGTCGATGACGATCGTCAGCGCATGGCCTTATACAAACGGCTCATGGCAGCCAAAGATTTAGTCCATCTAGAACAATTGCGCGTGGAAATGATTGATCGCTTTGGACCACCACCAAGTGAAGTAGATAATTTATTGTTTGAGATTATTGAACAGTTAAAACGCTAAAATAGCTTCAGATGAAATTAAAAGCAGTTTTTTGGATTATTCTTATCTTGATTCAGCTCATCATGCTCGCGCTTATCTCTTTTGGTATTTTTAGAATGGCTGCCACCTGGGGATTAGGAACTTCAGGTATATTTGAGGACCGCTTTCCTTATGAAATCTTTGGTCTTTTAATATTTTGGCTTTGTCTGTTTTTATTTATGTCCTTTATGCATTTACTTTCTTTATGGAAAAAACCAAAAAAACCTTATATTCATCCTAAGACAAAAAAACCAGTAGGATCTCTAAGAGGTCGTATCATCGCTTCAATCATTGACGGACTAATCTTGTTGCCGCTTAGCTTTTCTTCTTACCTGATCGATATTCTAAACGTCTGGAGTTTATGGCTTTGCATGCTTTATTTCATAGGAGTGCAATTTATTTTTCTATATGATTTTTTATTTGATTGGCAAACAGGTCAAACCATTGGAAAAAAAATACTGCACATCAAACTTTTTCAAATGAATGGAAAAAAAGTCGATTTACTACATGCTTCAATGCGTTCCCTTCTGGCCATAATCCCTGCTTTATTAAATATTGGACTGCTCCTATCGATTATTCCTGTCTTCTCAAGGATGACAATAGATTTTACAAATACAAATTACAAAGAATTGCTTTATAGGATAGATTCCTTAATCCCTCTCTACCAAGTTATTGGGACGGCCACTCTTTTTATTTTTACCATCGATTGCTTGTTTCTTATTTTCCGAAAAGATAGACGAGCCTTGCATGACATTATTTCTAATACCATTGTTCTCCAAGAAAAAAAATAAATTCTCCCGTTATAATGTACCCATGATTTTGCGTTTATTTTTATTGATTTCATTCTTACTGAGTTCTTCTGTTTTCGCCGAAGATCTTTTTGCAGTCAAAGTAAATGGCGAAACTTTTTTATTAAGTGATTTTCAAAAAATTTATGAACCCATGCGCGAACAGGTCTTATCTCATCGCAAAATTGACCCCCGCTCTCCTGAAGCGCTGATGCTGCTTGTGAATGCTAAACAAAATATTTTAGAAGAACTCATTCGTTATCAAATTTTAAATCAAGCCGCAAAACGCATGAACTTAGTAGTGACCGAAGATGAAATTAAAAACCGCATCGCTGAAGTCAAAAAAAACTTTCCATCTGAAAGAATTTTTGAAAGTGCGCTCTTAGAAGAAGGATTAAACCCTAACGATTTAAAGCAAGGCATTACCATTAAAATTTTAGAAGAAAAAATTATGGACATCCTGGCCGGAAATTTAGTAGTAACCCCTAAAGAAATAAAAAGATATCAGGATAAAATTAAAAGATATTTTGTAGAAGGCCAGGATACAACACCAGTAAAACTCAAACCCGAACATGTTAAAAACTTTTTGCTGGCCGAAAAAAAACGCAGTATTTTTGAACGCTGGTATGAAGACACTCTCGACTCGACTCAAATTGAAATTGGTTCAGACGTTTTTACAACAGAAGAAAAAGCCATTAAAACTAAACATACCCGTCTTCTGCCTGGAATTTCTTAATAAAAATGAAAAAACATAATTTTAATCAGTTAACCCGTATTATTGCCCGTTTAAGACATCCGACCCACGGTTGCCCCTGGGATCTAAAACAAACTCATCCCAGTCTTAAAAAATATTTAAGAGAAGAAACCAAAGAAGTTTTAGAAGCTATTGATGAATATGAATCTAACGGTGAAAAAGATCCTGAACATTTAATTGAAGAACTGGGTGATTTGCTTTTGCAAATTATGCTGCACTCTCAACTGCTTAGTGAAAAACACCGTGTTGATGTTAGCCATGTTGTCGATGCTCTCAGTCAAAAAATGGTCAGACGCCATCCTCATGTTTTTGGCAAAACCAAAGTCAAAAATGCGCAGGAAGTAGTAAGCAATTGGAAAAAAATTAAGCAGCAGGAAAAATCAGATAAAAAATTAAAGAAGAAGAAAATTAAATAACTGAGAATCTTTCAATCTGGCGTATTTTGTTACCACCGATCGTTGCTTCAATTTGATAAACATAGGTTCCAATTGCTAATTTTTGACCATTAATCATTAAATCAAAAACATAAGTGTTTTTACCTGCTGTGCCCGCCCCTAAACTTCTTTCTAAAAGTAACTTGCCTCTTAAATCAAAAAGACGCAATTTCACTTCGGTAGAGGGTTGATCTAAGTTGAAGACAAAAGTAATTGCAGGACCCGGAGTCGGATTAGGGTAATGTCGCAAATTATCCAGATGTGTTGCTTGAATATTTACAGTCGAACTGGTGTTAGTCAGCGCATTGTAAGCATTAATCAAACCATAACCGGTATCATTATCTTTTCCGGTCGTATAAACATCGGTAGCTGTATTTTGTAATCGTGTTCTCAGTTGCAAGGGTGTTAAAGACGGTTCTTTCGACAGCAGTAAACTGGCTAAACCCGCTACAATCGGTGAAGAAAAACTAGTACCAGTGCCTGACTGAGCAGTGCATACCGTCGTATTGTCATTTTTGGCTACACACATACTTTCACCCACTGCGACGAGTTCTGTTGTATACGGGGCGATGCCACGCACCGAAAAAGAAGACGGTTGCAAAGTTTGAGAAACTGAACCGACTCCAATCACTGTTGGATAAGCAGCAGGATAAACGAGCGTATCTTTAGAAGTAATACTTCCACCGACGTTTCCCATGGAAGACACTAAAACTATGCCGGCGTTATAGGCCTGCAAACATTTACTTTCAAAAGAAGGATCATTGCCCGTGCCGCCTAAACTCATATTAATCACATCTGCCCCCATCGCCATGGCGTAATCAATTGCTTGCGTGATTTGCACAGTGTTTGAAGCACAGCTAGAAGAAAAAACTCTCAGTCCCATAATCTTGGCTTTCCAATTCACACCAGCCATGCCGCTGCCATTGTTAGTGATCGCCCCGATAATACTGCTAACACGTGTTCCATGCGAACCCACATCATCTGCACAAGTGTTATTCAGCAAAACATTTGTGTTGTCATAAAAATTCCAACCGTTAAAGTCATTCACAAAGCCATTGTTGTCGTTATCTAAAGCGTCTGCGATTTCAGAAGGGTTAGTCCAAAATTGACCAACAAGTTCGGGATGATCAACTTTAAAACCTGTATCAATCACAGCCACAATCACTGTGCCATTGCCTGTTGAAATATCCCAACCTTGAGGAAATTTCATAAAGTTATAAGCATTAGTTTGGTTGCTAGCAAACAAAGGGTCATTGGGTGTTGCAAAAGTTTGATAAACGATATTTTTTTGAACGCTTTCCACTTCAGGTTGATTCGCTAACTGCTGCATGATTTTTTCAACATCTGCACCAGGATTGAGTTTAATCACAAAAGAACGATCATCGCCGACGAGCTGTTTGTTTTCCAAATAACGTTGAATGCGATTAATTCTTTTTAAATCAAGTTTAGTTAGATTGGGTTCCAAACTCTGCGTAAATATTTTCTTATTAATCTTTTCAACAAGGACTGCTGTTTTTTGTTGATACAACGGTTTTAGATCTTTGACATCCAATGCTTTTAAAACAGTGCGATACGAAAGGGGCATGTCTTTGAGCTGATTCACTTGTTCAAAGGCAATGATGTTACTCGTTTTAACAGGTTTAAATTTAATAATAATTTCATCAGGGACAAAATCGGCCATCACCGGTGTGAGGCCTAAAAACACCATTAATATAGAAAGAAGCACCTTTTTTTGCATTCTCAGATTATACCCACTACTGCCAAGGGACATACTGCACCCCATCGTAATAACGTACGACCCGGTAATCTTGAGATTTCAGCTTATCAGACAAGAAAGCGATACAAAGAACGTCTCCTTTTTGACCGTAAATGAGATAAAAACTGCCCGCAGCTGTTTTTTCATAATAAGCAGTATTCAAGTAATTTGAATATTGTTTACGAACCACATTTTGATGCAAGGGCTGCGAAGGATGGAATGACATCAGTTGGGGTTGATATTTCTTTTGCCACTTAAAAGTTTCGATGCCAGATTCTGCCAAAGTTTCCAATTTTTTTTCGATCACTAAAGAATTTATTTTTTTTATCTGATTTAATGTTTGGCTGGTCAGTCCTAACACTAAAAGAGAAATCAGGGCTACTGCCACTAAAACACTAATCAAAATAAAACCATTTTGACTTTTAGCTTTCATCAGTTGACCTTTTGTAAAATGAATTGATTTCGATAACTAATTTTAAGAAGGCCACTACTCTGCCAACTAAAAGTAAGCGGCAGAGTTCTGTCTTCTGGCAGAGTAAAATATTGAGTACTTGGTCCCAGAGTTCTTTTAAGACCATTGGCTGTTTGTTCATAGCTAAAAGATTGTCCATCGGGAGCAATCCCTTGAATGCTTTGTCCTGCTATTTTGACCTGGTGAGCGAAGAATAAATCATTTTGCATTTGGCGAAGGCCTTCCCAAAGGCGAATCTCAGTTCCCGCGATTTGCAGACGATTAAAAGTCAGTTTAAGAGGATTAAAGAGAATAAAGGTCAGGGTCGAAATGAAGAGTAAAAAAATAAATAAACTGAGCAGTAATTCTACTAGGGTAAGCCCGGACCGCTTCATGTGCCCATAATACCCTGCCTTTTGTCGGGTATAAAAGTTAAAAAACAGGTTTTGATTGGGGAAAGATAGGATAAGATTTTTCACATGGACACAAAAATAAACACAAAAACAAACCAACCCAGCAACCTCACCAAAAGTGTTTGTCCAACCTGTCAAAAAAAGTTTGAAGGGCCTTACCAATATTGTATTTATGATGGCAGCCTTTTAAGAGG
>CAYMKA010000088.1:0-7426 GCA_964390935.1 uncultured bacterium | reverse complement strand
ACGGGGGTGAGGCCTGAATCTAAAACAGAAACCAAAATAGAACCCGGAGAAATTTCATTACCTAAAATTCTTCATCAATGGGAGTCGGTCTTGCAGATGGCTAAACAAAAACGAGTGCAGACCTATATGTCTCTTGCAGAAGCTAAACCAACGCGTTATGCCGAGGGGAAATTAACTTTAATGCTGAAGTCGAGTTTATCTTTTCACCAAAAAAAATTATCTGAACCGAGCCACCAAAGTCTCGTGACTGAAATTTTGACGACTTTATTTAGGGCGCCGGTGGCTGTTGAATTTGTATTGGATGGTCCTGCTCCAGTTACATCGGCCGGCAACGTTTCGCAAAATGTTTTAAGTGTTTTTGGCGGAAAAGTAATTTAAAATTAATTAACAAAGGAGAAATTATGTTTGGTGATATCGGCAAAATGATGCAGCAAGTGAAAGACATGAAAAATAAAATGAAAGAAGTCGAAAACGAACTGACCAAGATGCAGTTGGTGGGCGAATCAAAAGATAAATTGGTTTCGGTGGCAGTAGATGGAAAGTTAAATTTGAAAAACATTGTGATTAAACCAGAACTAATTGCTAAAAATGATGCGAAAGCGGTTGAAAAATCTGTGACCGAAGCTCTTAACAATGCTTTGACTCAAGGCAAAAACATTGCGGCTGAAAAATTAAGTAAAGTGACTGGCGGATTAAATATTCCTGGTCTAACCTAAAATTTAAAAGGGGGAGTCATGGACCAACATTTGGATCCCATGGCCGAATTAATCGAAGAGTTTCAAAAGATGCCGACCATCGGCCCCAAGTCTGCGCAGCGCTTGGCTTTTTATATTTTAAGCTTAGAAAATTCTGAAGCTCAAAAAATCAGTAACGCCATCAAAATGGTTAAGGAAAAGATGCGTTATTGTTCGCAATGTTTCAACATTACCGTCAACGATCCTTGTGAAATTTGTACTAGTCCCAAAAGAGATAAAACAACATTGTGTGTTGTTTCTGATCCGAAAGATTTGATCTCTGTTGAAAAAACCAGGGAATATCATGGTCTCTACCATATATTAGGGGGCGTTATTTCTCCTTTGGACGGCATGACACCTGAAACCTTACGTATTAAAGAGCTTTTACACCGCATTAAAGACGGTCAATTTAAAGAGATTATTATGGCAATTAACCCTACCGTAGAAGGCGAAGCCACCATGATTTATTTAGGGAGGCTTTTAAGTCCTTTAGGGATCAAAATCACAAGAATTGCGTATGGAATTCCTATTGGCGGGAATATAGATTATGCCGATGAAATGACTCTGGCGAAATCGTTTGAAGGTCGTGCCAAACTATAGGAAATAGAAATGAATAAAAAAGAATTAGTTTCTATTGTGGCCTCTCAGCTCAAGATGAACCAAAACGAAGTGCTTTCGGTCGTAGAAGCAGTCCTCGAAAAAATTTCTGACACAATGGTTAATGGTGACACCGTAAGGCTAGTCGGTTTTGGCGAATTTCATGTGCGTCGCCGCAAATCACGTCGGGGTCGTAATCCTAAAACTGGGACTGAAATGATGATTCCTGAAACCAAAACGCCAGCCTTTATGGCGGGCAAAGCTTTGAAAGATGCGGTCAAAGGGAGAATCGAAGGTAAAATAAAGCATGACTAACGTAAATCCCACCGGCACGATTAATAAAATGACAGATGATTTAGATTTACTCATTCCTGTTTTTCCTGAGAATGTAAAAAGGTATTTGAGTAAGCATCCTAAGATCAATGAACTGCGTGAAATTGTTTTAGATTTAGGACGACATCCTGAATTTCGCTTTGCAGGCAAGGTTGTTGAGCAGATGCTGCAAGAAAGTGTTACTCCAGAAGAAATTAAAGAAGTGGAAATTGCAGTTGGAAATTTTAATACGGACAATCGCGCCGGAATTGAGAGAACTCTTCATCGCATTTCAGCCATTCGGAATCGTCGTGGAAAAATTGTAGGGCTAACTTTTAGAGTGGGCCGTGCGGTTTATGGCACTGTTGATATTATTAAAGACATTATTAAAGACGGAAAAAATTTACTCATTTTAGGTCCACCGGGTATGGGCAAGACGACGAAACTTCGTGAAATTGCGCGTATGCTGGCTGATGAAGAAAAAAAACGTGTGATCATTGTTGATACCTCTAACGAAATTGGTGGTGATGGGGATATTCCACATCCTGGCATTGGTCATTCTCGTCGTATGCAGGTCAGTTCTCCCGATAAACAGCATGCGGTCATGATTGAAGCAGTTGAAAATCATATGCCCGAAGTGATTATTGTAGATGAAATTGGAACAGAACCTGAAGCATTAGCGGCCAGAACGATCGCAGAACGGGGCGTGCAACTTGTGGGAACAGCTCACGGGACACGTTTGGAGAATTTATTAAAAAATCCAACTCTTTCTGATTTAGTGGGTGGTGTGCAGGCCGTTATTTTGGGAGATGAAGAAGCGAAGAAAAGACATTCACAAAAAACGGTTTTAGAGCGCAAAGCGCCGCCGACTTTTGATGTGGTGGTAGAGCTTCAAGATTTATATACACTCGCTGTTTATTTTGACGTGGCACAAGCGATAGATCAGTTATTAAAAGGTTTAACTTTAAAACCAGAAATCAGACGTCAAGAACCCGGCCAACCGCTCAAAATTTTACAAGAATCTTCTCAAGATTTATTTGCTGAGAAAGCTGAAAATTTAGATTCACTCAAAACCAAAAAAGAAGGTTATTTATATATTTTTGCTTTTGGAGTGAGCACTGAATATATTGATCGTGCGGTCAAAACAATTGATGCTCAAGTTGAGTTGACTGGCGATTTAGCTGAAGCGGACTGTGTTTTAACTTTAAAACGTTTTATGAAACGAAATTCAAAACTATTTAAAATTTTGAAAGGCCGAAGCTTACCGATTCATGTCATTAAAGAAAATAATGTAAATCAGATCATCCGCTTTTTAAATCAGGCCATGAATCAACCGATTGAAGGCGACGATTCAGATGTAGCGATGCGTGAGATGGTCGATATTATTGAACAGGTGAATCAGATCAAAAAACCGATTGATGCTAGCCCACAGCCGGCTTACATTCGTCGTTTACAGCATCAGTTTTTAGAAGAGAAGGGTTATCATTCCGAATCGATTGGCGAAGAACCTCGCCGCCGCGTTCGCGTTTATCCGCATTAAAACCAAACGTTTTTTGTTAGAGAAATTTAACAAATTGTAATAACATCTCATTATGTCATCCGGTCTTTTTATTACTTTTGACGGTCCTGAGGGCGGGGGCAAGACCACCCAGCGTGAATTACTTTCTAAAAAACTTAAAGAATTAGGGCATCAGGTTGTTGATACCCGGGAACCGGGTGGAACAAAGCTTGGGAAGGCCATTAGAGAATGGCTGCTGACTCCCAGTGACGTCAAAATCGCTTCACACGCTGAAATACTGCTCTTTATGGCTGACCGTGCGCAGCACGTTTTTGAAGTGGTTAAGCCTGCACTAGAAGCTGGCAAAATCGTTTTGTGTGATCGATATGTAGATTCAACGATTGCTTATCAAGTGGGCGGAAGAGGACTGCCTTTAGAACTCATGGAACAATTAAATAAAATTTCACATCAAGGACTGATGCCACACCGTACTTATTTGTTAATGGTTGATCCCAACGAAGGTTTAAAACGCGCCCAAAAAAAAGGACCCGATCGTTTTGAAGAAGAAAATTTAACCTTTCACGAAAAAGTCAGCGCCAAATATTTGCAAATCGCCAAAGAAAATTCAAAACGAATTAAGCTAATTGAAGGAAATTACTCGATTGAGCAAACATTTGAAATTATTTTTAATGATTTAAAAACTTTTTTACCAAAGAAATAAAAATGAAATTCAAAACAGTAGGCCAGGAAACAGCCAAAAAATTAATTAGTAATGCTGTCCAAACGGGCCCTTCGCATTCTTATTTATTTCATGGTCCGGCTGGCGTAGGTAAAAAAACTTTATCGCTAGAGTTTGCTAGCGCTTTGCTTGGTGAATCAAATGAAAAACCCTGTGGCACTTGTACCTCGTGTTTAAAGTTTGAAAAAAAACAACATGAACGCTTGGCCTTTATTGAGCCGGACGGCGAAAATATCAAGATAGAGCAAATCAGAGAACTTAAAAAATTAGTAAAGTATGGTGTTTCAGAAGGGCAGTATTTTGTAATTTGTATGTATCAAATTGAAAAATTAACTCCCGAAGCAGCGAATAGTTTTCTAAAAATTTTAGAAGAACCGCCAGCCGGAGTTGTTTTTATCGCGGTGACTGCTTTAAAAGAAGCTTGTTTGCCGACCATTTTATCTAGATTTTTGGAAGTCCCGTTTAGGCATTTAACTTCCGAGGAAGTGAATTTACTTATTAAAAATCAATCTTATTCTGAGGTGATTCAGAAAGTAATTTCTTTTAATGGTTCTTTAGAGGGTTTGGGACAGATTGAAAATGAATCCCTGGAAACTTTTTTTGAAAATATTACTAATTTAAAGCAGCTTCCGGAGTATGCGGTGATCGATTTGAGTAAAACGATTTTTGAACAAAAGGTTTATTTATATTGGTTAAAAAGTTATTTAGCCTATATTCAAAATACCTCGGCTTTAAAAAAATTGACTCATTTTTCAGACTCGTTTTTTAAAAACCCATTAATGATCGAAAACTTGTTTTTTGAGATGGTGAGGCAGCCGGCATGAGCGATTGTCTTTTTTGTAAAATCGCAAAGAAAGAAATTCCGGTTAAAGTCGTTTATGAAGACGATAGATGTGTTGTTTTTCCTGATATTTCGCCTCAGGCACCAGTTCATCTCCTCGCAATTCCTAAAAAACACCTTAAAAATTTGGCTGAAACACCCTCAAATGACTATGATATACTTTTGCATCTTTTGGGCGTGTTGAAAAAGGTCGCCGCTGAGCAGCAAATCTCAGAAAAGGGCTATCGAATTGTGCTTAACACCAACTCAGAAGGGGGACAGTCGGTTTATCATCTGCATTTTCATTTACTAGGGGGCAGAACGATGAATTGGCCGCCAGGCTAAATTTAGGAGGAATTTTTATGGCAGAGACAGAAAGACGAAAAGACGAAGATATTGATCGTATGCTTAGACGATTTAATCGTTCGGTAAAACAGGAAGGTATTATTGATGATTTACGTTCTCATGAGCGATATGAGAAAAAATCTGAAAGACAAAAAAGAGAAAGAAATGAATCTGCATTACGTCATCGCGCTCGTCAGCGTGATGAAGATTTGTAGAGTCAAAATTAGTAAACAAAACGTTCTGACGCTTTGGCGTTGTTGGGGGGCCAATGTTTCGTATTCTTGACCGTTATTTGGTCTCGGAAGTTTTTTTTCCTTTTATGATTATGATGATCGGAGCGGTGGTCTTTGGCCTTACCGATTTGATTTATACCTTGACCGATTTATTTATTAACAGCGGAGTCCCTCTGGCGGTCGTCGTTAGACTCCTTTTATTTAAAATTCCTGCGGTCATGGTTTTATATTTTCCGCTGGTGATTTTATTTGCAACGCTTTTGGTTATGGTGCGCATGGCTCGCGAATCCGAAATAACGGTTTTACAAGCTGGCGGAATTTCCTCTCTGCGTATTGTTTTTGGTTTAATTTTATTTGGGGCGCTTGCTACGGGAGTATCTTATTTTTTAAATGAAACGATCGTTCCAATGAGCAATCACGTTTCTGATAATTTAATCCGCAAAGCAGGGCTTAAAAAACCACCACCGGAAATCACTCAAAATGTTTTTTTTAAAGCTTCTCGCAACCGGTATTTTTATATTCGAAGCATTTCACCCTCATTTAAAGTGATGAACGATGTGATGGTGTATGAGTTGACGGCTGATTTTCCACGCGTGATTACGGCGAAGGAAGCCATTTGGAATGATCGATCATGGGAATTAAAAAATGGCACGGTGCATCGTTTTGATGAAAAAGGACGGATTCAATTTGAGGCGGTCTTTGACTCGATGGTGATTAATCCCGAAGTGGATATCTCAGCTTTCTATACAGAACAAAAAACAGCGCGGGAAATGACCAGCAGTGAATTAAAAAAACAGATTACACAGCTTCGCACGAGTGGCGTGAATACCCGAACACTCGACGTAGATTTGGCGATGAAAGCATCGGTGCCGGTGTCTTGTCTTATATTTGCTTTGATTGGAGTGGCCCTTTGTCTTAATTTTATTCAAGGCCATAAAGATTTTTGGGGCATTATTGTGGTGATTGTGGTGGCATTAACAATGTCGGCTTTTTATATTTATTTAACAGCAGGCTTTAGGTCACTGGGCCGCGGCGGATTTTTGGATCCGTTCATTGCAGGGTGGGGACCAAATTTACTTTACATTGCTATGGGAGCTGGACTTATGTTTAAAAAAGTTTTTAGCCGCTGATGCAGGGTACAACAACCAGAGTCTTGGATGAAAATTTACTCTGGCAGCTGTTTCGTTCTCAAAATTTAAATGGACTGATTGATTTGGTTCGCAATTATGATGCCTCGCGACCGGGGTTACGAACCGAACTTTTACTTTTTTTTGAAAAACGTTTTGGGTCGGTTAAGCAAAATAATTTTGGTCTGCGTTTTTTTATTGAGCTCAGTCTGCTTTTGGGCGATTCCGCAGGTGCTTTTTTATTTTTAGAAGAATATTATGAAAGAAGCCCGGACTTAGACTTACTGCATAACTACATTAAAAAACTCTTGAGCCTACAAACTTTGCCGGTGGGTTTTGTTGAGTTCTTAAAAAAACACCAAAAAGACGATGTTTTATTTACAGAATGGCTGGGCGAAACCTATTCAAAAGCCGGAAATTTAGAAGGGGCACATCAGTTATTTCAAGAATTAATGGAGGCTTATCCGCATGACATTAATATTAAAAAACGTGCGGCGCGCATGGCCTTAAAAGCAGCCGATTTTGTCTCTGCGGCTCCTTTATATGAAAGTTTGATTAAAGAAAAAAATATTACTTTAGATGAGATGATTAGTTTTATTGATTCGGCGGTTGAATCTTCACAAGTCTCTGTCGATTTTTTGGTCTTCGCGTCTCAAATTTATCAAAAGGCCATGATGCCAGAAGAAGCCAGTCGCTCCCTCGCAAGAGCCTATCAATATGCTCCTGAGCAATTTGAGCAGATTTTAAAAAAGAGCCGTGAAGTTTTAAAAATTTTTCCAGGATTTCCCGAAGCTTTATTTTTAAATGCTCAAATTTTGGCTGATCAAAAAAATTATTCAGAAGCGATTAAAACTTTAAATGATATTGTAAAAAATAATCCTGAGCATGTGGACCGAGCAATTCCCTTTTATGAAAAAATTTTAGAAAAATACCCAACTCAAGTTTTGGCCCGGCAATCTCTGGGAGAAATATTTTTAGCTCAAAATAAAATTGAATCGGCCATGCATCAGTTTGAATTTCT
>CAYMKA010000087.1:0-7506 GCA_964390935.1 uncultured bacterium | reverse complement strand
ACTTCGTGCTCGTTTAAACTCAGTCCTGTCGCAAAACGATAAACCGATTGAGAAACCCCGCTGACATAAGGCAAAAAAGAATCCGTTAAAAAAGCAATGCGCATTTATTTCTCAGTTTTTACTTTTTGGGATTTTTTAAAAAGACTGCGTAAAAAAGCTTGTAGCTTTAATTGAAAAGCATGATCCTCGGCTGGAAAACCGGACAACACCGAATCGTCCGGATGATCTTTAATGGCCGCCGAGAAAGCTAAAAGTTTAGTGCGTTTCCCTAAAGTGACATGATCGGCCACACCACTGCGTCCCGCAATAATCGTTTCATCGCCAATGACAGCACTGCCCGCCACATTACTTTGAGAAACAATTAAAACTCTTTTGCCAATTTGAGCATTGTGAGCCACGTGCACATGACTATCAAATTTAGCGCCTTCCCCAATCACGGTGGGTCTAAAAGTACCTTGATTCACCACGCTGTTGGCGCCTATCTCTACATTTTTTTCAATAACCACTCCGCCGCGATGCACAATTTTTAAATGAGTCTTTCCGTCATCTGCATAACCATAGCCATCTGAACCAATCACAACTCCCGGATGCAGGCACACATTTTCAGAAATGATTACGTTAGCTCCAATATAAACATTAGCAATAAATTTACAACCCTTAGCGATTTGAGTATTTTTTTCAATGACACAATGCGGACCAATAAAAACTGGCTTTTCAATTTTAGCAGAGGGATCAATCACAGCAGTGGGGTGCACAAAATGTTCAGTCACAGCATAGGAATAAAATAAATTTAAAACTTTAGCCATGGCCACTCGAGAATTTTTAACCACGATTTGATTTTTAAATTGAGAATATTCTTTGTCGGTTAAAACAGCCGCTGCTTTGGTTTTAATGAAAGATTCTTTTTCTGAAAAACAAATCGCCAGTTGATCGACGCCGGCATGTGCTAAATCTTCGAGGCCAAAGACTTTAAGTTTTGAATCTCCGATTAATTTTCCAGAAACGAGTTCGGACAGTTCAGTTAAACTGACTGACTGTCTTGAATTCATAGAATCTATTTTGCGCCTTTATTAAGCTTATTAATCGTCATTTCAGTTAAATCGATACCGCCGGTGATAATCGCTTTTTTATCGACCACAATCTCAACACCGACTTGTTTAGAAACTTCTTTAACCGCTTTAATAATGTCTTCTCTGATTTCAGAAGTCACTTTGTTGTTATATTCTTGAATCTCTTTAACTTTAGGTTCTAATTCGGTTTCAATGGCTTTCTTGGCTTTATCAATGTCAGCTTGAGGTTTGCCTTCACGAACCATTTTATAAACTTCTTCTTCTTTCTTTTCTTTTAAAGTTTTAAATTCTTTTTCTTTTTCAGACAATTTATCTAAAGCTTTTTTAGTGTCTTTGTAACCATAAAATACTTTTTCAACATCAATAAAGCCAAGGCTAGTCGCTGCCGCAAAAGCATGTGCACCCAACGAAAAGATGAAAGCAAGGACAATTAAAGTTGATAATATTTTTTTCATTTGTTATTCCCCTTTGATTCGGTATTAAAAAAGTATATCACGAGATAATTTAGAACGTCTGGCCGATACTAAAGTGCAGACGTGAGGTTTCACCGGTCGAACCGTCGCCCCACCCTAAATCAAGACGAATGGGACCCAGCGGAGTGTTAATACGTAAACCCAATCCCTTTCCTATTTTAAAACCACTGGGGTTACTAAAGTTAGGGCTGATCGTATTAAATGCGCCCCCGGCATCCACGAAAGTGACGAACTGCAAAATTTCATTAAGTTCAATTCGGTATTCAATGTTAGCGATGTATCTTTCACGGCCTTGAGCAAAAACAGAATAACCACGCACCGTGCGATCACTTCCTACGAAAAATTCATCTGATTCTTGTAATTGGCCGTATCCTAAATCGACCATCACTCGAGTCGCTAGAGTGTGTTTATCCATCACCGGATAAAAGAAGTTCGCTTGGGGAGATAAAATCCAATAATCAACACTGCCCCCTAAAATGGCTAGAGACTTTGTAATATTAAATGAATGAAAAACCCCTTCATGAGGATTCATGTTGTAATCACGGGTGTCATAACTGATGCCCACCCCAAAAGTTCTGGTTGAATAATCGTGAGTATTATTCAAGACGCCATTACGACTAGCGACATCTGCAATGTGAATATTTTCAGCGCCCAACGAAACGGAACCTCTCCAGTTATCTCCCAAAAATCTACCAAAAGTTACCCCAAAACCACTGCGCCACTCTCGATCATAAGTAATATAGTTTCTTTGATCCGTGCTCCACAATCTGCCGGTAAACGAAGTCGGATCGTCTCCGATCCAAGGGGTGCTGTAACGAAATTGAAATGAATTATAAAGTCCGCCGAACTGAGTTTTAAACAAAACACTTTGTCCCGTGCCCCATAAATTATCTAAAAATAAATCAACCAGCCCCGTGGTTCCTGTAAATTCACTGTAGCCAATTCCCAGTGACAGAGTGCTGGTCTTTTTTTCGGTCACTCTAATCTCTAAATCGACTTCGCTGGGATCGACCTGGCTGGGCTTAAGCTGGGGTTCCACATTAGCAAAATAATTTAAATTAAAAATTTTGCGCAGATCATTTTTAAGCGCATTTTGATTAGCCACCGAACCTTTTTTTAATTTCATTTCTCTTAAAATCACATAATCTTTGGTGTTGTCGTTGCCTGCTAGAGTAATTTGATTGATACGACCTTCTGAAATTTTAAGAGTCACCACATTGCCATTTGCAGCCGAAGGCGGTTCAAAATCAATTAGTTTATACAAAAAGTAGCCATCTTGTTCATATAAATCGGTGAGTGTTTTCAAATCTTGCTGTAAAGTTTGAGCCACATAAATTTGACCAATTTTTAAATTAAAAGCATTTAAGATTTTTTCTTTAGAAAAAGCACTCAGGCCTTCAATTTTAATATCTTGAATAATCGGATTTTCAGTCAAGAAAAAAATCAAACGATAGGCTTTGTCTTTTTGTTCAAGCCGGGTTTCAACCGATTCAAAATAACCCAGCGATTCCAGGCGTTGACGATCAGCGGCTAATTTAACAGGGTTAGGAAAATCTCCCGATTGAGACAAAATATTATTAAACACATCCGTCGTAGACACATGAAAATTTCCAGTAACGACCACTTCTGTTAAACGACGAGCCACTTCATAAAAAATAGTTTTGGTATCAATTTTTTTCCCATCCAAGGAGTAAGTCACTTCGGCATGATATTCTTGAAGAGGAAGAGTTGCCGGAATAAAAATTTCTGTTTGATAGGTATTCGCTGAAACCAATTTGAAATCCTGTTTTTGTTTAGCGTTTAAGTTCACCACAAAACTAGCATTGCCGGTGATGGCTTGTTTAATTTCAACCTGAATTTTTAGTTTTTCACCCGGGCCCACCTGTTCTGAATTTGGGAAATCGACATCCCATGAATTTTCTGTTGTTAAAACTTCAGGAGCGCTCATGAATACCGGCAATTCTTCAATGGTGTTAAAAGTGGTGGTGATTTCGGGTAAAGAAATTTCAGCGTGCACAGAGCCGGCCAAAACGACCGCGCAAAACAAAAGTCCTAAAATTCGATGTTTAATCAAGCGACGAGCATTTTACCTACTTTGGATTAAAACGTCGCGCCGATAGAAAAGTGGATGTAACTCTGCCAACTGTCTTGAGGCGCAAATCCCCAATCGACTTTAATCGGACCGATGGGCGTATTAAGACGGACACCCACTCCCGGACTGGCTCTAAATAAAGAAAGGTCTATCCCTTGTGAAAAAGCAGAACCATAGTCATAAAAAATAACGCCGGTAATGACTGGATTAAAAACATGACGAACTTCGGTATTAAGCAGTAATCGGCGGGGACCTTCGGCAAACGGATGATCAGGATGATAACCGCGCACGGTACTTGAGCCGCCCATGCGATAAATTTCTCCTTCTGCCAAATAAAGATTAGGAGGGATAGAAATAAAACCCGCTTTAAAAGAGAGAGCTAAAACATCATTTTCAGTAAACGAAAGGTAGCTGTTGGCATTTAAATCGTATCTGTCAAAATTCAAAATATTAGGATCTGAGATTCCTCCTAAATTATTTTCAGTTTGCATTGAAATGTTCCATCCTGCCACCGGGTTTTGATAAGGGTCATTCTTCACACCGTCTAATTTAAGTTGATTGATCAGTGCAAATTTTCGATAAGCGATTCCGCCGCCGACTTCCGCCACGTCCATGGTTCTTATTTCCACGACATGAGAGAGCGCTGAATTGAGAGGTGTAAATAAATCTACAGACAAACCATCACGAATCACATTGTTTCGTCTTAAAGTTCCTGACACACCGGCCTGAGAAATATTTTCTTGGCGAAACTGTTTAAAGCGTGAAATCCCCCACACCATTTTCTTATCTTCAATAAGAGTGTTTGAATAACGCAAAGAATAAGTTAAATCTGTTGGGCGATTGAGCTGCTGACCATTTAAATTCAGTTGAAATTTAATAAAAATCTTTTCGCCGCCACCTAGTAAATTAAGCAGTTCCCATCTCGAAAAAATAAATTTTTCATCATCTGATCTCAAACCAAATCCAAAGTTAAGAGCATTGGGTTTGCGTTCTGTCACTCGAAAAAGCACATCTACCTGTTCGGGCTGCTCTTTAATTGATATTACTTCGGGATTAGACACTTGATTCAAATAGCCCTGTCTTAAAAGATTGAAACGGTCTTTTCTCAATTGATACAAATTATAAATATCTTGCGGCTTAAAAAAGATGGCTCGCATCAAATAAAGATCTGGTGTTTTTTCATTGCCCAAAAAGAAAATTTTACGAACCCTTTTTTCTAAAAACCGAATCGTCAAAACACCCGTCTCTTCTTCAAAAACTGCACTGCTCACAAAAGACAATTCAAATCCTTCATCAAGCAGTGTTTGGTTAATCATTTTTAAGTCGTCTTGCAGCCATTGATAATTCAGACGTTTCTCAGGTTTTAATTTCATTTTCTTCAGAAAAACTTCAGGAGATAAACTTTGTAAATTTTCAAAATTAATTTTTTGAATTGGAGGATGAACGGTGATCTTAAGAATTAATTTCCCTCCTTTGGGAGTATCCAGCGCCTCCATTTCAATGCGTTTAATAAACCCCAGGGCATAAATCTGGGCCATATCGTCTTGAATGTTTTGCAAACTGGGTTTTTGTCCCAACTGGGTTGACCATTGGAGGGTTTGAATCTGCGAAATCTCTTGAGCATCTAAATTCCCAGTCACAATAATTTCTTTTAAGTTTAAACTTAAAAACTTTTGACTCACTTCTTGGGCCGCATGGACACCAGAGCTCACAAGCCCAAACAATAATAAAAATAATATTAATTTATTTTTCATTTTCAAAACCTGTGACTCGATTCAATTGAATACGTTTGCAATTGCTGACTTTCAGAAATAAATTCATTTTCATAAGACAATAAAATTTCATCTAAAATCAGTTCTTTAAAAAGTGAGTAGGTTAATTTGTAAGAAGAAATTCCAAAATCATAACGTTGACTGTCTAAACGTTGATCCAAATAAGTATTTAATGTGAAGTAAAGACGGTTTTTCATCAGTTCCCAAACTAACCCCACTGAAACGACATTTTTTTTATCAACTGTCGGAGTGGTGGTAGATTGAGTATTGCTATTGCCCACACTGCTGTTAGTAGTTGGAGTGGCTGTCGGATCAGTAAATATTTCTGAAATCTCTTGACTGAAATCGTGTCTGATTTTCACGTCATACAAATTAGCGCCGCTAGCAATTCCCCGTTCAAACGGCCTAATTAATTGTCTAAACAATAGATTGGCTTGCTCTGAAGTTAAATCACGCACTAGAGTCGTGACCCCTTGGCGCTCAACGGTCCCTTTTTGTAAGTTTTTAAGAATCCCCGGAGATAAATCCCAAACGAGAGCATACAACCGTGTCGAATCCATTGGTTTTCCAGTATCCGGATCAACAAAATAATAAACTTCACTGAGTTGATCACTTGGTTCTTGAGCTTTCATTAAATATTTAATAAAAGAAAGCGAAGACACCGCATTCACTGGGCCATCCATAATTAATAAATAGGCAGATTCTGAAACAGGTTTACCATCCACATCCAAACCTTCAGGCAAAGAAGTTTCTGTGACGAGCGAAAAACTAATTTGATCATTAAGACCTTCTTGTCCGCCATGAGATTTAAAAATAATTTGGTTAGGCTTCACTCGAGAGCTGTCATTTTTAAAAAACTTACGCTGTCTTTCAGGCAGCACTAATTCAAAACGACGATTAAACACGGCCATATTGCCAGCGGACAGATCAAAACGACCATCTAACTGCAAATGATTTGCATAGCCCACCATTTTAAGAGGCATGACAGAAGGTTTAGTTTCAAATTGATAACGAGTTAAAAGATTTGACAGATCTTCGCCCAAAACTCCGCCCTCGACTCCCAGCTTCACATCCTGGCCCAAAATAATTTCCCAGTCATAAAAAATAGGCAGGACATCAGTGACGGGATAAGATTTTTTAGGCACTAAAATCATGCCTTCATCTAAAAGAAGAGTGCTCTGAAAAGTGACAAACTTTTTTCCGTCATTTATTTCTTTAGACAAGATTTCTCGTTCGGTTTTATTAAGAGTAAAAGGCCAGGTTCCTTTAAAACTAAAATTAGAAATTTTAATTTTACCGCGGTATTTTTCATCCATATCTAAAAGCAGTTGGCTGTCACGCATTTGGATATCAAAGACCACCGGCAGACGGGCCATTTTTTGCCAGTCAATTTGATTAAAATCAATGCTGCCAAAAAATTTATAAACGTTGGGTTCTTTTTGGGTTGAATTTTCAGGAAGCTCTTCCAAAATTTCAAAATTTCTAATTTTGATCTGGTTATTTTCTAAAACCAAATCTTGATTAACAATTTTTAGAGGGTTTTTAAAACCTAGAGCGGGATTAAAAACAAAACGCGTTTCTTGCAGATCAATTTTTTCACTGATTAGTTTTAAATCTCCTTTAGAGCCAGAGAGTTTTAAAGCAATTAAACCCGGTGATTCAACTGAGGTAAATATCGAGCCCGGATAAGCCAAAAAAGAAAAATAGCGCCCTGGAATTCTAAAATTTAAATCAACGTTGCCTGCTTCATATAAGGGCCAGTTTCCAGAGACAATCAAATCACTTTGGCCTTCTGGACTGGTTAACACCACTTGATCAATAGAAAGAATTCGATCTGAAGATAATCGAGCCTGGGCTTTTACATTTTTAATATTTTGGTGATTCCAAACTAACTCATCGATATCCATCGTAAATAATCGAGCTGCCTCCTGCTTGGTGCTTAATAAATTAAATCGTTTAGCAAATAAATTAACGGTTTTTAAATTTTCAATTTCAACTGCAGCTTCTAAATCGTAAGGCTCTTCCAAAGAATGGTTCCAGTTCACTTGAGCTTTTAACGTTCCTCCCAAATTAAGTTGATTCAAAATTGATTCTGTATT